>CAYVAM010000011.1:22473-41945 GCA_964449275.1 uncultured Anaerolineales bacterium | reverse complement strand
TCCGCCCTCGCATGTAGGCCAGGGGAATGACCTCGATGACGTCGGTCTCGATATAAGCCCGGACCTGCTTGAAGCCCATCATGTCGTGCAGGGCATCCAAGAGCGGCCGCAGGTACGGGTTGACTTTGGCCTCCAGGTCGCCGGGCAGGAAGCCGAGTTTCTCACCCGCCTCGACCGCCGGCCGCACGAGCACGATCCGCTTGATCTGTTCCTTCTTGAGGGCCTGGACCGCCATGGCGACGGCCAGGTACGTCTTGCCGCTGCCCGCCGGCCCGATGCAGAATGCCAGGTCGTTTTTCTCGATGGCCTGGCAGTAGCGCAGTTGTCCGGGCGTCTGGGGACGAACCGGCCGACCCGTCGTGTAAACCTCGATGGTCTGGAGCGAGGGCGTCCGGCCGCTGCGGCCGACCGTATTGACGATCTGCCGGACTTCGCGCTCGGTGATAACCTGGCCGTCCCCGGCCATTCGCATCAGTTCCTCAAGCACGGTCTGGGTGTAGCGGACGGCCTGGGCGGCGCCGGAGACGTGGACCTTGCCTTCCCGGGCCGCAAGGCGCACGGCGAAGGCGTCGCGGATTAACCGCAGGTACTTGTCGCGAGGGCCGAACACCAAGCGACGGTGGATGTCGCTGGCCAGTTTGAACGTTCGTTCCATGGGTGTTTGCGGCCGCTGCGAATCCGAGCGGCCTGCCGCCTATTATCCCATCGGAACCGGCTCGGTCAATACCACAAGCAGCACATAGGCCACCGGGCTGGCCGACAACATGGAATCGAGAATGTCCAACGCGCCACCGAAACCGGGGATCACGCCGCTGTCCTTCACGCCGCAGGCACGCTTCATGAGGCTCTCGGCCAGGTCGCCCAGGACGCCGCTGATGCTCACCAGGGCGCCGAACAGGAGCATTTCGAGCCAGGTGAACCGTCCCCATACGACGCCGAACGCCACAGCCACGACGGTCCCGGCCGCGATTGCGCCGATCAGCCCCTCGACGGTCTTGGCGGGACTGAGTTTCGGCACCAACCGGTGACGGCCGAGCGACGAGCCGATGGCGTAGGCGCCGATGTCGCTTCCCTTGACCACGCCGAGCGTCAGCGCCAGGTACAAGAGCCCGTCAAGGGGGTCGTCCGAGAGGAATCGCACCTTCACGAGGAAGATGCCCAGCAATCCGACCGTCAGGACGACAAGCACGGTCCAACCGACGCTCGTCAGCGCCTGCAACGTGTCGCGGCCCGCGCGCTCCACCAGCAAGATCTCGGCCAGGAACGTTGTGAACACCAACGCGACGATCAACAGCAGGTACAGTTCGAGGCCGTGCCCGTACAGCCACGGCAGAACTTCCGACGTACGGTGGATCTCGAGCCTGGCGGCCGCCAGAACCAGACCCACAAACACCATTCCAATAACCGGCCGACACGGCAGCCCGCGCCCCCGGAGCATCCGGAAGAACTCCCAGCACCCCGTCAGCAGCGCTGCGGCCAGCAGCAACCAGAAGCCGGGAGCGATGCACATGCCGGCCCAGTCGGCGATCGCGACGTCGCCGAGGAGAACAGCCGCCGTCCCGGCGATGAGCCCTGCCCCGATCGTGACCCGTGTCAGTGGACTGTTCATGGTGTACCGTCCCGCTGCGGCAGGCCGCCGAACCGGCGCTCGCGGCCGGCGAAGTCGCGAACGGCTTCGTGAAGGTCCGCTTCCCGAAAGTCGGGCCACCGCATGTCAGTCACGCACAGTTCAGCATACGATATCTGCCAGAGGAGGAAGTTCGAGAGCCGCATCTCGCTGGCCGTCCGGATCAAGAGGTCGGGGTCGGGCATGCCGGCCGTGTCGAGGGCGGCGTCAAATGTCTCTTCGGAGATCGTTGCGGGGTCGAGCCCGCCGCGCGCGGCCCGCTCGGCCAGTGTGCGAGCGGCATCGACGATCTCGCGTCGGCTGCCGTAGTTGACCGCCAGGCAGAGGGTGGTGCCCGTGTTGGCCGCCGTCGTCTCGATCGTTCGGTCCACTTCCTCCAGGACATGGTCCGGAATCCCCTCGCGGCGGCCGATGGTCCGAAACCGGATGTTGTTCTTCATCATCGTCGGCCGTTCCTGGACAACGTGCGCCCGATACAGTTCCATCAGGAAGGCGACTTCCTCGGCCGGCCGCCGCCAGTTCTCGCTCGAAAACGCGAACAGAGTCAATTGTTCGAGGCCGAGGCGGGATGCCTCCTCGGTGATGCGGCGGACGTTGGCGGCGCCCTCGCGATGCCCTTCGATCCGGGGCAGCCCACGCGCCTTCGCCCACCGCCCGTTGCCGTCCATGATGATGGCGATGTGGCGGGGCCATGCCTCCCGGGGCACGTCGGCAAGGATGTCGGGGATGTATTCGGCTTCGGCCATTTTGCGTTGATTGATCAGTTGATTGATCAGTTCATTGATTAGTTGATTGATTAGTTGATTGATTAGCCCCCTGTGGCAACAGGGGGTCGCGTGCGGCCCCCGATTGCCGTCGGTGGCTGGTTATCACCCTCAGTCGCGAAAGATCGTCTGTTCGCGGTCCGGGCCGACGCTGATGATGCGGACCGGCGCCCCGACCAGTTCCTCCACGCGGTTCACGTACGCCTTGGCCGCCTCCGGCAAATCGTCGAACCTGCGGACGCCTGTGATGTCGTCCGACCACGGCTCCACGCATTCCAGGACCGGCTCAGATTCCACAAGTGCCTGCGGACAGGCGGGGAACGCCTCGAGCCGCCGTCCGTTCAGCCTATAGCCCGTGCAGATTCGAAGGTCCGGAAGACCCGACAGAACGTCGAGCAGCGTGATGACGATCCCGTCGACGCCGTTCACCTGCGCCGCGTATCGGATGGCGAACGTGTCGAGCCACCCGCAGCGGCGCGGGCGCCCGGTCGTCGTGCCGTACTCGTTCCCCTGCTCTCGAATCCGGTCGCCGATCGCATCGGCAAGTTCCGTCGTGAACGGTCCTTCGCCAACCCGTGTCGTGTAGGCTTTGACAACGCCGAGGATCTCGTCGATGGCCCGCGCCGGCACGCCGGTGCCCGACCACACGCCCGCCACCGACGCGCTCGAACTGGTGACGTACGGGTACGTGCCGTGGTCGATGTCCAGAAGCGTGCCCTGCGCGCCCTCGAAGAGGATGCGTTTGCCGTCGTCCAGCGCCTTGTGGAGGTAGGCGGTCGTGTCGGCGATCATCGGGGCGAGTTGCTCGCCGTAGGCGGCGTATTCGTCCCAGATGGCGTGGGGGTCGAGCGGCTCTTCGCCGAAGACTCGGGTGAAGGTCTCATTCTTGCCGGCCACGATGCGCTCGACCTTCGGCCGCAGGTGGTCGGGCCGCAGGAACTCGCCCATCCGGATGGCCATGACACGGTTGGCCTTGTCGCCGTAGGCCGGGCCGATGCCGCGAAGCGTCGTTCCGATCTTGCCCTTGCCGAGATGTTTCTCGGAAAGGGCCTCCAGTTTCTTGTGCCAGGGCCAGATGGTGTGCGCGCGGCTTGAGACGAGCAGCCGCTGTCTGAGGCCCGTCGCCGCACCCTCGTGCTTCGTGATCTCTTCGAGCAGGACCTTGGGGTCCACCACGAGCCCGCCGCCGATAACGCAAGTCGCATTGGCATGAAACAGGCCTGACGGCACGAGGTGGAGTTTGTACGTCTCGCCCCCGAAGACGACGGTATGCCCTGCGTTGTTGCCGCCGTTGTACCGGACGACCACGTCGTGCTCGGCCGAGAAGATGTCCACGATCTTGCCCTTGGCCTCGTCGCCCCAGGTCAGGCCCACGATGCAGGTGTTCTTGCGTGCGCTCACGTCGGGTGTGCCTCCCATCGTTGTGCCGCGCTCCCTTGCGGGGTGCGACCGTCCTCGCGCCTGCCGGTTGGCGCAAACGGCCGGCGCTTGCCCCGCCTGAGGCTCGCGCCGTTGCAGAACCCTACACGAAAGGCCAACCGAATGCCAGAAAAAACCGCACCGTGTCGCACGTCGAAAAACCGATTCACGCTACCGGGTTTTCCTCAAGACCTTTCCCCGCCGTGTCGATATGGGGCGTGAGGCTGTGGGTCACCTCGCCAATGGCGAGGACAGCCTGATGGTCGGGGATCCGGGCCGCGGCGAACCCGGGTCCTCTTTTTTGCGCCTGGGCGCCTCAGCCCACGGCGTTGCCACGGCGTGTCGCTGCGAAAACGCGCCGCGCAAGGGCGGCGGCTAACTCGGTGAATCACTCGCTGGGCACAATCATCGCCTTCAGCACACCGTCGGCGTACTCGGCCGCCATCTCGAACGCTTTGGGGGCGTCGTCCAGGCCGACGCGGTGGGTGATCCAACTCGCCACATCCAGGCGGCCGCTCGTCAGCAGCGTCATCGCCTGCTTGGCTGCGTGCCGCGACCGCCGCACGTACTGAACAGAAAGTTCCTTGCGGCGGGCGTCGTGCGCACCCAGGACGATCTCGTCCTCCTCGGGAATGCCGACCAGACAGACCCGTCCGCAGATGGCGGCCACGTCGTAGGCCTGCCGTGCCCCGGCGGCGCGGTTCGTGCACTCGAAGACGACGTCGGTTCCGCGGCCGTCGGTCAGCCGCATGATCGCCTCGACCGGGTCGTCCTTCTCAACGTTGACGACGTCGTCGGCGCCGCGATTCTTCGCGAACTCGAGCCGATAGTCCAGCCTGTCGGTGACGATAACCCGCTCGGCGCCGGCGATCCGCGCCATGTCCATGCATCCCAGGCCGATAGGGCCCGCCCCAACAACGGTCACCGTCTCGCCCGGGCGTATGCCGATGAGGTTCGTCGCGTGGACCGCCACCTGGAGCGGCTCGAGCATGGCCGCCTCTTCAAGCGTCATGGTGTCGGGGATCGGAATGCACTGGCTTTGTTCGAGGACGGCCACCTCGCACATCAGCCCGTCGCACGGCGGCGTGCTGCGGAACTCCACGGCCGGGCAAGCGTTCGGTTTGCCTCCGATGCACCACTCGCACCGGCCGCACCAGCGCGCGGGCTCCACGGCGATGCGCCGGCCCACCGCCGGCCCCTCGACGCCGGGACCGAGTTCCACGACCTCACCCGCCGCCTCGTGGCCGACGATCAGCGGCTTTTCCACAACCTGGTCGCCGATGCGGCCGTGCTTGTAGTAATGAATGTCCGACCCGCAGACGCCGACCGCCCGGACACGGACCTTCACCTGCCCCGGTCCGGGCTCCGGTTCCGGCAGATCGTGCACCCGCAAGTCGCGGATGCCGTGCAAGACCAGCGCCTTCATGGCACACCTTTCACCCTCTGGACTTCCCGCCGGAGATGTTTATGACTGTTCCATGGACATACCCGGCACGGTCGGAGGCGAGAAACGCGACCACGTCCGCCACTTCCTGTAGTGTGCCCGCCCTGCCCAGCGGAATCGAAACGTTCTTGTAGGCCGCCCGGAGTTGTTCCGCGGTAATGCCGCGCGCATGCGCCAGGGCACGCTCATACTGTTCGGAGCGCAGCGCCGTGGCTTCCAGGATGCCCGGCGCCACCCCGACGACGCGGATGCCGTGCCTGCCCAGTTCCTTGGCCCAGGATCGCGTCAGCGAGTAGATCGCCGCCTTGGTGGCCGCGTAAACGCTCTGGCCCTCGGACCCTTCGAGGCCGGACTCCGAGGCCATGTTGACGATTGCGCCGCCGCGCTTTGCCTGTATCATGCTGCGGGCCACCGCCTGCGTGCACAGAAAGACGCCTTTCTGATTGACGGCGACGACTTTGTCCCAGATCTCGTCGGTCAGTTCCTCCTGGCCGGCGGGATCCACGAGCAGCCTGGGAACGTTGACGCCCGCGTTGTTCACGAGGATGTCGATCTTGCCGAAAGACGCCACGGTGTCTGCGACGAGGCCCTCGACGTCGCGTGAGTCCGTCACGTCTGCCACCCTGAAGATGTGGTCGCCGCCGTGCCGGCGTTTCAGTTCGTCGACCGCCGCCGCGCCGGTCTCTTGGTTCACGTCGGCCACGGCCACGCTGGCCCCCTGCTCGGCGAGCGTGTGGCACACGGTTTTCCCGATGCCCGACGCCCCGCCCGTGACGATTGCCGCCTTGCCTTCCAAACCCAACCAAGCCATGCTAGCGCTCCCTGAAGTGCTTCTCTTGTCGAAGGATCAGAATTCGGTCGTTCCCGTGAACTGGACGCCCTTGATCCGCACGGTCGGCACGACGCACGGACCGGCGACGAGTGTCAGTTTGCGCGACATTCCGTCGATGCGGCCGAGCGCCTCCAGCACGTTCTCCGTGTACCGAAGGTTCCGCACGGGGTGCACGACGCGGCCGTTCTCAACGAGAAACGTTCCGTCCCGTGTCATGCCCGTGAGTACCGTCTTCATCGGGTCCAGAATGTTCGTGTAGTGAAACCGCGTAATCAGCAGGCCCCGCTTCATCTCGCCGACGAGTTGCCGCGCGCTCGATGTGCCGCCCTTCAGAAACAGGTGCAGCGGCAGGCACTCGGCGCTCGACGAGGCAGGCAGGGCGCTGCCCGTGCTGGTGCGCTTTCCCAGGCGCCGTGCCCGGTAGTGGTTCGTCCCGACGGCCTTCGCGACGCCGCGGTCGATGAGCGACAGCCGCTTCTTCGGCATCCCCTCGTAATCAAACCCCTGTGGAATCGTCCGCCTATCGAGGGCGTTGTCCAAGATGGTCACCTGCTCGCCCGTCACTTTCTCGCCCAGGCGGCCTGAGAGTGGGCTGGACCCGTCCTCGAAATCCTTGCCGCTCAGCGCCGTGTAGGCGAGGAACTGGAGCCATTCGCCGACGGCCGCCGGCTCCAGGACCACGTCGTATCGCCCCGCATCCAGGGGGCGTGGATTGCGGCTGATCGACGCCTCCAGGGCGGCCCGCCGTCCGATGCGGCGACCGCTCAGCGACGCCAGGCGCGTGCCAAGCCCTTCGGCGTAGCCCGATCCGTCGCCACACGTGACGACGGTATTGGCCTCGGCGTGCGTACTGCTGGACGCCACTGCCACGCCGGCGGAACTTACGATCGCCAGACTGCTCTCGGCGGTCTCGACGATTCCGGCTGCCTCGGCCCGTTTTTTCGTGGCGGCGGCGACGATTTCGGCGGCGAAGTCGGCCCGGGCGTCGGCCGATGCCTCGGCCGTCTCGGCGTCGTAGACCTCCACCGCTTCGACGGGCCGCGGTTTGGGCAGGCCGGGCCACTTCGTGTCGGGTTCCGACGCCTCCGCAATCGCCAGAGCCGACGCGACCGCCGTCTCCAGGGCCTCGGCCGCGAGGCTCGATGCGGCCGCAACGCCCACACGCTTGCCCTTGACGAGGCGGACGACCGCCCAGACCTCCTCCGTCCCGACGTTCTGGTGGATGCGGTTGCGGCTGAATCGCGTCAGAAACTCGCGGCCCTCCGACAGGAGCACCTCCGTTTCGTCGGCGGTCGAGGTCTCGACGACCTTGCGGCCGATCTGGAGGAGGCGTTTCTCGCGGCCGGCCGGGTTCATGCCTTGACTCCTACTTGAACGTTGCGGAACCGCGCCGGCGCCACGCCGTGACCGACCCGTGCGGTCTGGCCCGGCTGGCCTTTGCCGCAGTTCGGCGTGCCCCACAGTTGCCAGGCCTCGTGACCGCAGACGGCGTCGCACGAGCCCCAAAACTGCGGCGTAATGCCGGTGTATGTGGCGTTCCTATAGACCTGGCCCAGGCGGCCGCCCTTGATCTCGCGGCACATCTCGGTGCCGAACTGGAAGTTCAGGCGCTTGTTGTCGATCGACCACGACTTGTTCGTCAACATCAGCAGGCCGGCGTCGGTGTCGGCGAGAAGATCGTCGAGCGTGCCGGCGTCCCCCGGCAGCAGGTTCACGTTGGTCATGCGAATCAGCGGGATGCGGTTCCAACCGCTGGCGCGCATCGCACCGCTGGAGGTGCGACCGATGGCAGGAGCCGTCTCGCGGCTCGAGAGGTACCCGACGAAGCGGCCGGCCTCGACGATGGGCGTCCTCTGGGCGGGCACGCCCTCGTCGTCATAGCCGAACGTGCCCAGGCCGCCGGAGCACGTCGCGTCGGCCACGATGTTCACTTTCTCGGAGCCGTACCGGAAACTCCCCAGTTTATCGAGCGTCAGGAACGAATCGCCCGCGTAGGCGATCTCCATCCCGAGAACGCGGTCGAGTTCAATCGGATGGCCGCACGACTCGTGCACCTGGAGGGCCAACTGCCCGCCGTCGAGGATGACCGTGCGGCGGCCTTCGGGGCAGAGCGGAGCGGCGAGCAGGGCCTCGGCCTCTTCGGCGACGCGCGGCGCCTCGTCCACGAGTTCCATCGCCTCGACGTATTCGTATCCGCCCGTGGCGAAGTTGCCCCGGAAACTATTCGGGTAGGACCGGACCTGAAGGTCCCCGTCGCGGATGGCGGTGGCGGCGATGCCCCCGCCCGTCTGGACGATGTGCTGCTCGATCCGCGCCCCTTCGGTCGAAGCGAAGTGCTGGTGCGTCTCGTATGCCGCGAAGAACGCCTGGGCGAGTTTGACGTTCGCACCCTTCATCGCCTTCGACGCCGACACGAGCACCTCGATTTTCTCTTCCAGCGGTATCTCGAAAGGGGGTTTCTCGTGCGGCGTCTCGTAGCGATTCACGGTGGGGTCGACCGGCGCGAGGACGACCGGCTCGTCCAGCAGCCGCGCGCTCGCCCGCGCGATGGCCACTGCTTCGTTGACAACGTGCTCGACGGCCGATTCTTCGAGCCGGTGTGTGCCGAAAAACCCCCATGCCCCGTCCATGATGACGCGGACGCCGAAGCCGGCCGATTCGCCCTTGGCGATGTGCTCCGGCCGCCCGTTCTTGACGGCCAGGTTCTCCCGCCGGTCTTCGCGGACGCGGATGTCGCCGTACGCTGCCCCCGCCTGCGTCATCAGTTCCACCGCCCGTTCCAGGAGCGCTTTCACGCCGCGCCTCCTTTCCGATTGATCGCCCAGGCGAGTATAGGTGTGCCGCTGTGGCGAGACAAGCGAGTTCTGTGGACCGCTCGTGGCGCCGAAATCCGCAATCCGCCGCAACCTTCTTGCCGATGGAAAGGGTAAAGGCCCCGGGCCTGAGCGTGGAGAGTATGCGCCGTGACGCCGATCATCGCAACGGACCATCTCGTGCTCGATCCGATGATTCCGCCGCTGTGGGTGGCGGCGGTCACCCTTGCGCTCGCGGTCGTCGTGGTCGCCGGTGCACGCCGGTGGCCGCTTGCGGGCCGGCGATGGGCAACGCTGCTCGTCCTGCGGCTGCTGGTGGTGGCGGGCGTGGCGTTCCTGATGCTCCGGCCCTCGGTCCGGTGGCAGGGGCGCCGGAAGGTCCGCGCAGAGGTAGCCGTCCTCGTCGACGCCACCCGCAGCATGGGTTTGCGCGACGCCCTCGGGCCAAAGGGAGAGGCCGTCACCCGTATCGAGGCGGTCCGGCACGCTTTCACGGCTGCCGGAAAACCGTACGGCGACCTGGCGGCCCGTGCTGTCACCCATGCGTACGCGTTCGGCACGCACACACGTGCCATCGATCACTTCGCGCCGAAAAGCGAAGACCCGCGAACCGACCTCGCCGACGCGCTCCAGTTCGGCCGGGAAAAAGGTCCTGGACCGTTTCTGCCGGCGGCTGCGATTCTTGTCTCGGACGGGCGGGCGAACCGGTCGCAAGGCATGGCTGCGGCGGCGGCGCGGCGGCTAGCCGAGCGCGGCGTGAAGGTCCACACCGTTGCCGTGGGGAGCGAGACGCCGACCAACCGCGTGCGCGACGTGGTCGTTCGCGACCTCAGGGTCCCGCAGCGCGTGTTTGTCGGGAACCGGATCGAGGTCCGTGCCGTTCTCGCAACGCTAGGCATGAAGGACAGGGCCGTCGAGGCCGTCCTGACGATGAACGGCAAGGAGGTCGCCCGTCGCCGCGTGGCGCCCGGCGAGAACCGGACGGTGCAGGAGTTGGCCTTCACGCCGACGGCCGACGAGGCGGGGCTCGCACACATCGCTCTTGCCGTCGCGCCGCTCGCGGGCGAACTGGTCACGACGAACAACCGGGCGCTGGCGGCGGTTCGCGTCGAGGAAGGCGGTATCCGCATCCTGTACCTCGACGGCCGCCTGCATCCGGAGGGCAAGTACATCGCCCGCGTCCTCGGCGAGGCCGGGGAAATGGAACTGGCGCGACGGATTCTCGTCGGCGTAACGGCCGGCGCCGCGGCGCCCGCCCCCGGCGACCTCGACGGCTTCGACGTGGTCATTCTCGGCGACCTGCCCGCCTCAAGTCTGCCGCGCGCGACGATCGCGCAGATCGTGGAGCGAGCGAGGAACGGCAGCCTCTCGGTCCTGACGCTCGGCGGCCTGGCTGCCTACGGCGCCGGCGGATGGGCCACGACACCCTTGGCCAAGATTCTGCCCGTCGCGATTCGCTCCGGCGACGGCCAGGTGGAGGGGCCGATCCGCTTCAAGCCGACGGCGGCGGGTGCGAAGCATTTTATATTCAACGTCGATGCCCCGGCCACACGCACGATGGATTTCGATTCGCTCCCGCCGCTCTCCGGCGCCAGCAACGTGGGACCGGTCCACCCGACGGCCCGACTGCTGGCCGAGTCCGATAAGGGGCGCCCGTTGCTGGCCGTCCGCGAGTTGGGCCGGAGCCGCGTGGCGAGCCTGACGGTGGACACGACGTGGCAGTGGGTCCTCGCGCCGGCCCATACGGGCGGCGCCCGGACCCATCGGCAGTTTTGGCGACAACTTGCCCTGTGGCTTGCCGGTCGTGACGGTCGTCCCCGGGCCGACCTGTGGGTCATGACCGACCGAACGCGCTACGTGATTGCAGAGCGGGACCGTCCACCATCGGTCGAAGTGACGGTCGGCGCGAAGGGCGGCGAGGCGCCGCGCGTCCGCCTGACCGGTCCCGCGACGGTGGACGTGCCGGTGAAACGGTGCGGCGAGGCCCCGCGCGGGCCATCTCTGTCGCAGTGGCGAGGCGCCGTGCCGCTTGCTCTGCCGGGCACGTACACGGTCGTGGCGGAGGCGGCGGTCGGCGGCCGGACGAAACTTGCCGAGACGCGGTTGGTTGTCGAAGAGCAGGACTTCGAGATGGCGGACGTGCTGGCGGATCACGCCAACCTGAAACGCATCGCGCAGGCGGGTGGCGGAACGTTTCGCACACTGGACGGCCTCGGCCGCCTCCTGGCCGAACTCGCCGCGGGACTCGAGCCCCAGTACGAGGCGGCCGAGCGGCGGCTACCGCTTGGCGCAGGGCGCATCTTCCTCGCCGTCGTCATCGCCCTCCTTGCGGCCGAGTGGTTACTGCGGCGGCGGTGGGGGATGGCATAGGTCGAGCCCGCTGCGCGAGCGGCGGGCCACCCTCTCCGGGCATGGTTGGTGGGCAGCCACGGCGACGCGGAGCCCATTAGCACGAAACGCGGGACCATCCCATGGTTGAGGGGCTACAGGTCGTCGGGGGTGAGGCCGGTGTGCTTGGCAATCCGCGCAAGCATACGGGGACCAATCTCGTCCGTGTCGTGGAAAGCGAAGACGACGTCCGGCCATCGTGGCCGACTGAGCACTTTGTGGGAACCGCCGGACTGCCGCTTGATCGACCAGCCAATGCGCAGCAGTGCCGCAAGCACCCGCTTCGCTTTGGTCGATGGCCAGCGGCTCATGGCGTGATCGCAAACACCTCTTTGAGGTCAGGGATATCCTCCCCGTGCTCCAGGCGGTCCGCCATGACACGCAATGCCAGAGCCTTGGCCTTGGAGACAGCCTCGTCGTGGGTTTGCCCATAGGTCATAACCCCTGGTAGATCGGGCACTTCGGCCATCCACCGCCCGTCGTCTTCGCGCTGGACCTCGACGATCATCGGCTGCACCTCCTCCTGTCAATATACCCGCGCCGTGCCCACCGGACAACGGTTTTCTGGTCGGCCCGAGGTGAGGTGCTCGCCGCGGCGTCCCTTTTGCCTTGAATTCTCCTATCAGGTGGCTACACTGTTGGGGTGCTGCATCGCACAGCGCAAAGGCTAAGGAGAACCCCATGGCCAACGTCTACCAGGGCCAACTGGTTGCCGGGAAGCACCGGTTTGGTGTGGTCGTCTCGCGATTCAACGAGTTCATTACGGCGAAACTGCTGGGCGGGTGTCTCGACGCTCTGGAGCGGCACGGCGTGCCGTCCGACGCGATCGACGTTGCGTGGACGCCGGGCTCTTTCGAGGTCCCGGTCGTGGCCAAGCGGCTGGCCGAGAGCGGCAAGTACGCGGCCGTCATCTGCCTCGGGGCGGTGATTCGCGGCGCTACGCCGCACTTCGACTACATCGCCAACGAGGTGGCCAAGGGCATCGCCCAGGTGGGACTGGCGACCGGCGTGCCGACGATATTCGGAGTCATTACCGCCGACACGATCGAGCAGGCCATCGAACGCGCCGGCACCAAGGCGGGCAACAAGGGCGCCGACGCCGCCGCCAGCGCCATCGAAATGGCCAACCTCCTGGACGGGCTCGGCAAGACGAAGTAGGTAGGCCGTGGCGATACGCGTAGAGAGTGGTCACGCGGCCGCGTCGCGCGTCGGAAACGCTCGATGACGATTTCTCGCGCCGGTCATTTGCATCTCGTGTGCCTCGGCCTTGTCGGCCTTCTTGCCGCAGCGCCGGCGGGCGGCGCCGATGCCGATGAGATACGCTTCATCGTCGGTCGGACGCCCCGTCACAAGATCGATTCCCGTCTGTTCGGCCATTTCATGGAGCGCGCCAGTTGGGGCGAACCCGGCCCGGAAGGGGCGCTCGTGCCCGGGACGCGGCGGCTCCAGCCGAGCGTGGTCGAGAGACTGCGCGAGATGCACATCCCGATCGTCCGTTTCCCCGGCGGCACCGACGTGGACTACATCGACTGGTTCGACATGATCGACAACGTTCCCGGCCGCAAGGGCGCGGGCCGTCCCGTCACGGTGGGTCATCGGGGCGGGCGAATCACGAACGATTTCGGCCTGGACGAGTTCCTGCGGCTGTGGGAAGACCTGAAGGTTCCGCCGCTTCTGGTCGTGAACTTCCGCGACGGGTTCCTCAAGAAGAAACCGCTTGCCGAAGCCGCCCGCCATGAGGCCGCCAAGGTCGCCTACTGCAACGCCGCCGTCGGCGCCAAGTTGCCAGAGGGGATGCGCGATTGGCCGGCGGTGCGTGCGGCCAACGGGCATGCCAAACCCTACGGCGTCCGGTACTGGGAGATCGGAAACGAGACGTGGGCGTTTGCCGATGCCCTGCGGCGGCAGGGCCTTTCGGACGAGCGGATCGCCAAGTGGTACGTTGAGTGCCTCACCGCCACCATCGACGCGATGCGGGCGGTGGATCCCGAGATCGAGATACTGGTCGACGTGCAACTTGAGGGGAGCAAGAAGATCCAGGTCACACGCCGCATCCGCGAGACGCTCGGCGACCGCGTCCAGTACTTCGTCAGCCACACGTACGTGCCGTGGGGCATCCGGAAGATCGAACGCGACGGCCGCGAGGTGCCGGTTGAGAGTCTGACGGCCGAGGACATCTGGAACGCGTGGGTGGCCGTCCCGCAGATGGACCCAGACGGCCTCTCGACATTCGACTGCCATGCGTTGCGACAGGCCCGACGCCTGGGATACCCGCTCGCCGTGACGGAGTGGAACTGGAACGGCTGGTGGGCGCTGGGTCGGCGGGGCGGGCCGGGGAAGGGGCCGGCGCTGGATTCGAGTTTCGCCAAAGGCGTCGGCGCGGCGGGTTACCTTCATGCCTTCATGCGGCAGGGCGACGCAATTGCCATGGCGTGCCAGTCGATGCTCGTCGGCAACCGCTGGGGCATCACCTGCGTCCGTGCCGACTCCGAGGGCAAGGCGCCCGCCTATTTCATGCCGACGGGGCAGGTCACGATGTTCTACGCCCGGCATCACGGCGACCGTCTGCTGGAGGTGAAGGGCGAGAACGTTCCGACGTACGCGCAACCGTATCGGATGCAGGGGCTGGCGCCGAAAAGGAGGGTGGCGTACGTCGATGCCGTGGCTACGGCGGATGACCGGCGGATATGCTTTCATGCCATCAACCGCCATTTCGGCCGCGACCTGCCGGTGAGCATCGATTTGACAAACTACGATAAGATCGACAAGGCCGCAACGCACCGTATACTGGAGGGCCGGCTCAGCGACGGCCCGGCCGAGGGCCAGCCGCGCCAGATCGGCCGGTTCCGGAACGAGACGGTCGCACTCGATGGCAAGGTGCTGCGCGTGACGTTGCCGAAGCGGTCGGTGTCGATCGTTGAGATTCCACGTGTTGTCGCGCGGTGATGGTACAGAGCGGAGTCGGTCTTTCTCATGAAGCGACGCGAACAGGCACGCCAGATCGCCCTTCAGGCCCTGTACCAGTTGGACCTCAGGGGCGAGGAGTTCGGCCCGGAGGTCGTGGCGTTCCTGCGCGAGAGCACGCGCGACCCGGAGGTCTACTTCTTCGCCCGGCGGCTGACCGAAGGCGCCTGGCCTTGGCGGGCGGAGGCCGACAAACTCATCGACCAGGCCGCCGAGCACTGGCGCATCGAACGCATGGCCCCCATCGACCGCAACATCCTGCGCCTGGCGACGTGGGAAATCTGCGAGGCACCGGACATCCCCGACCGCGTCGCCATCGACCAGGCCATCGAACTGGCCAAACGGCTCAGCGCGGCCGAGTCGGGAGCGTTTGTCAACGGCGTCCTCGACCGCGTTCTGCGCTTGGCGAAGGGGGAGGCGGCCATGCCCGCTTCCCGCACCGCCGAAGAGCCGCAGGCCGACGACGAAACCGCAGCCCATCCGGAACCCGAGGAGTGAACCGCCCATGGCGTTTGGCAAGTGGTTGGGCAAACTGACGTCCGGACTGACGAAGACCCGCTCCAAACTGGCCGACGGCGTGCGAGACCTGTTTCGCGTCGGCCGCAAGGTCGATGCCGAGTTCCTCGATGAACTCGAGGAGACGCTCATCCTCGGAGACGTGGGCGTGGCGACCACCCGCAAGATCGTCGAGGACCTCAAGGCCCGCTACCGCGACCGCGAAATCACTGCCGACGACGACCTGCTGGCCGTCATCAAGAGCGACCTCAAGGGGAGCCTCGGCGAAGCCGACCGCTCGCTCATCACCAACCCGGACGGGCCGACCGTTTGCCTGGTGGCCGGCGTCAACGGCAGCGGCAAGACGACGGCGGTGGCACGGCTGGCGCGGCTGTTCCTGGACGAGGGCCACTCGGTGCTCCTGGCGTGCTGCGACACGTTTCGCGCGGCCGCCGACGAGCAACTCCGCATCTGGAGCGAGCGTGTCGGCGTCGATATGGTCCGCCACAAGCCGGGCTCGGACCCCGGCGCGGTGGCGTACGATGCGGCCGAGGCGGCCGTCGCTCGCGGCATCGACGTGCTGCTCGTCGATACCGCCGGCCGCCTGCACACCCAGGACCACCTGATGAGGGAACTCGGGAAGATACGCAACGTGCTGGCGAAGAAGATCCCCGGCGCCCCGCACGAGGTCCTTCTGGTGCTCGACGCGACGACCGGCCAGAACGCCATCGCCCAAGCCAAGCAGTTCCGCGACGCCATCCACGTGACGGGACTGTTCCTGGCCAAACTCGATGGCACCGCCAAGGGCGGCATCGTCCTGGCCGTCAGACGCGAACTGGGTATCCCCGTCAAGTTCGTCGGCATCGGCGAAGGCGCCGACGACATCGCCCCCTTCGACCCCGACACGTTCGTCGAGGCCCTCTTCGGCAGTGGGGCCGCGTGAGAGTTTTGTTGTTGCTGCTCGGATAAAGCGTACCATCTTGGCACGGTGTTCGTTTTGAGGGCGGAAACGTGATCCCGCGTATCCTCGAAGTTAGCGTGCGCAACTACAAGAGCATCGCCCAGGCTCGCGTGGCGCTTGAGCCGTTCACGGCATTTGTTGGGCCCAACGGCGCTGGTAAGAGCAACTTCATCGACACACTGGCCTTCGTGCAAGAGTGCCTATCCGAGTCCGTAGAGCTCGCGTTCAAGAACCGTGGTGGGATCAACGCCGTACGGCGCAGGTCGGGTGGGCATCCCAGGAATATCCACATAGGCCTGTCTCTCCACCTTAGTGACAGCCTGTTTGCCGAGTACGGCTTCGAGATCGCAGCAAAACGTGCAGGAGGGTTCAGCGTTGCTCGTGAGCGCTGCCGGCTTCGCCCCTTCATGGAGCGTGAGACGGGCTTTGAAGTTCGCGGCGGGGAGTTCATCAAGGAGATTCCGGGCATCCGGCCAAAGGTTTCTTCAGACCGCCTCGCGCTATTCGCGGCATCTGCGACCGAGGAGTTCAGGCCTGTCTTTGACTTCTTGACATCCATGCGTTTCTACTCCGTGGTTCCCGGTCGGCTGCGCGAACTCCAGGATCCCGATCCCGGACTGTTTCTTAAGCGCGATGGCAGTAATGCTGCCGCAGTGCTCAAGCGACTGGCCGGGACAGGCGATGGCAATGATCGCTATGATCGTCTCTGCCGTCTTCTCTCAAGAATCGTGTTGGGGCTTCAGAAGGTGGAGTATCGCTCTGTTGGCCAGAAAGAAACCCTGCAGTTCAGGCAAGACGTCGGCACGAAGGACCCCTGGCGCTTCGAAGCGCTCAACATGTCGGATGGCACACTACGCGCACTTGGTCTCCTTCTGGCGGTCTATCAGCCAGGAGATGTCTCGGTCGTCGCGATCGAAGAGCCGGAAGCCACCGTTCACCCGGCCGTCATGGAACTCATTGTGGAAGTCCTAATGGATGCGGCGGATGAGTGCCAGGTTCTTGTGACGACTCACAGTCCGGACATACTGGACTATAAGGCCCTGTCCGATGAGCACGTAAGGGTTGTTACTGTTGAGCAGGCCCGTACACTCATCTGCCCCCTGGCACAGTCGAGCCGGGACGCCGTTCGCAACAAACTCTATACCCCCGGCGAGTTGCTCCGGGCCGATGAACTTAACCCGGACATCTCCGAGGCCAAGAAGAGAGCCGAGCAGTTGGATCTGTTTAAGTCCTCGTCCAACCCGCTCAGCGAGTGCGAATGAAGCCTGCGATTGTTCCCATCGTCGAAGGCCAGGCAGAGGTTCAGGCTGTCCCCGTCCTGCTCCGGCGCATTCTTGAGGTTCTTGAGGCTCATCACGTCCAGGTCGCTCGCCCGTTTCGCGTCGGGCGCTACAAGGTGGTAAAGAAGGGTGAACTCGAACGGGCCATTCAGTATGCCATGAAGGACCGCGAGAACGTTGAAGCCATTCTCGTCGTGCTTGATGCGGACGATGACTGTCCTGCCGAATTGGGTCCTGACTTGGCTCGACGCGTCGAGATGGTTGCCGCCGGCAAACCTTTTGCAGTGGTGCTTGCCAAAAGAGAACTGGAAGCGTGGTTCCTGGGAGCCAAGAGGTCGTTAAGGGGCGTCAGGGGTATCCTGCCCGATGCCGAATCACCCCCCGAGCCTGAGGGAATACGAGGGGCAAAAGAAGCGCTGTCACGCAACATGGCCGGGAAACGATATTTGGGGATTGATGATCAGCCCGCGTTGGCGGCCGCGATGGACCTCGAAGCCGCACGGAGGCGATGTGCATCGTTCGACAAACTGATGCGCGAGGTGGCCCGCTTTGTGGCTGAGTTGCCCCGTCCGGAATCCGGCAACTGAACGGAGGGCGCGCGACCGGGGCGCTTCTGCCGCGCTCGCCTGACGCGAAAGGATGACGATGATCATCTCCGATCTTGCAGGAATTGAAGGCCGCCGTTACCCCGCCCGTCGCCGGACGCAGAACCTCGTGGGCGGACCGGCCCCCATCCAGTGCGAGAACTTCTGCATGGGCTACGTCACGCTCGAGCCCGACGGCGGACAGGTGCCGTGGCACAATCAGACGAGCGAGGAAGTGTACATCCTCATCAGCGGCACGTGCGAGATGTGTCTCGGCCGGGAGCGGCAAACGGTGACCGGCGGCCAGGCCGTTTACATTCCGCCCGGCACGTTCCACCAGATCACGAACATCGGCGACGAACCAGCCACGTTCGTCTACTGTTACGGTCCGGCGGGCGAGGTGGACCACTGGCGGCAGGAACTTGCCGGCACGCTGCCGGTGGCGGGCATCGACGTGCCGCCCCTGCCCGATGGCGCACGGCCCCAATGTACCGACAAACCGGGCGAGTGACGCTCCGGGCCCGACGCCGAAGCGGCGGGGCACCGGGACCCGGCGCGAGTCGCAGCCGCAGGCAAAGGAAGGAGAAGATGGCTCCAGCCATCCACCACGTCGGCATCATCATGAACGGCGTCACCGGGCGCATGGGGACCAACCAACACCTCGTCCGCTCGATCCTCGCTATCCGCGACTCCGGCGGCGTCCGGCTTGAGGATGGCGGGACGATCATGCCCGAGCCCGTCCTCGTCGGACGCAACCCCACGAAACTGAAGGCCCTCGATGAGACGTACGGCCCGCTGAAGTGGACCACGGACCTCGACGAGGTCCTCGCCGACGACACGCTTACCGTCTATTTCGACGCCCTCTCGACATCGTTGCGTCCGGCCACCGTCCGGAAGGCCATCGCCGCCGGCAAACACATCTACTGCGAAAAGCCCACCGCCCTGAGCGCCCGCGACGCTTACGAACTCTACACGCTGGCCCGCGACGCCGGCGTCAAACACGGCGTCGTCCAGGACAAACTCTGGCTGCCGGGACTCATCAAGTTGAAAACACTGGTCGATGGCGGTTTCTTCGGCCGCATCCTCTCAGTGTGCGGCGAGTTCGGGTATTGGGTCTTCACGGGCGAGACGAGCGACCAGCCGGCGCAGCGGCCGTCGTGGAACTACCGCAAGGAGGACGGCGGCAGCATCATCTTCGACATGTTCTGCCACTGGCGGTACGTGCTCGATAACATCTTCGGAAGCGTGAAGGCCGTTTCGTGCATCGCCGCCACGCACGTTCCCAGGCGATGGGACGAGGGGGGCAAGCCCTACGACGCTACGGCCGACGATTCGGCCTACGCCGCGTTCGAACTGGAAGGCGGCATCATCGTGCAACTCAACTCTTCCTGGTGCGTCCGCGTCCGCCGCGACGACCTGCTGGTCCTTCAGGTGGACGGCACGGACGGCTCGGCCGTGGCGGGCCTGCGTGATTGCCGCATTCAGTCGCTCGCCGATACGCCGCGGCCCGTCTGGAACCCCGACGTTCCGAACCCCATCGACTTCCGGGAAGCCTGGGAAGCGGTTGACACCGACGCCGAATACGACAACGCCTTCAAAGCGCAGTGGGAACTGTTCCTGCGGCACGTCGTCGCCGGCGAGCCGTTCCGCTGGAGCCTGCTCGAAGGCGCCAAAGGCGTTCAACTGGCCGAACTCGGCGTCGAGTCCTGGCGCCGGCGCTGCTGGATGGATGTGCCCGAACTCGAAGCGTGACATGCCGTTTTGCGCCGTTACCAGCGCCGTTACCAGCGCCGTTACTAGCGCCGTTACCAGCGCCGTTACCAGCGCCGTTACCAGCGCCGTTACTAGCGCCGTTACTAGCGCCGTTACTAGCGCCGTTACTAGCGCCGTTACTAGCGCCG
>CAYVAM010000011.1:0-22373 GCA_964449275.1 uncultured Anaerolineales bacterium | reverse complement strand
TTACCAGCCCCCGCTGGTAAGCGGGGGTGCTAAGCGCCCCAGTTATCATGGGACCAATCAGGAGGCCCGACAATGACCATGCACGAAAAACCTCACTCGCACCCAACCTGTTCCGGCTGCTGCGGCTGCACCACCGGAAGCCATGAGACAGGCGTCTCGCGCCGCGACTTCCTGAAGGCGGGCAGCCTCGCGCTGGGCGGCATGGCGCTGGCCGGCTGCGCGGACGCGATCCTCAGGGACGCCGGCGCCGAGGTTCAGATGCCGCCCGCACGAAAACCCCTCGTCGTCAAACCGATCCTCATCTACGACCTGCCCAAGCCGCGGCCGAAACGGAGTTGGCGAAACTGGGGCGGCGTCCAGACGCCCGAAGCGGCCAAGGAGGAAACCGCACGCATCACCGGCGAAGTCGAAAACATCCGCGCCGGGGCCGACTTCCCCCTCACCGTCCTGCCGGTCTCCGCCATACGCGGAGCCGGCGACGTGGCGAAGATTGCGGACCTCGCCGACGCCGACACCGTCATCATCTACGCCGCAGGCGGATGGACCAACACACTCGACGCCATCGCCAAGACCGGCAAGCACGTCATCTTCTTCGTGCGGCACAGGTCGGGGCCGGTGTACCTGTGGTACGAGATCATCTCGCCGCGCTACCTCCGCCGGCACACCGATACGCTGGCCGTCAAGGGCATGGATTTCGAGGACGTGGTCGTCGATTCCACCGACGCGTTGACTTGGCGTCTGCGGGCCCTGTGCGGTCTGAAGAACGCGCTCGGCACGCGCATCGTCGCCATCGGCGGCCCGAGCGGTTGGGCGACCCGCGAGGCCCCGAACCTGGCGCGTGACAGGTTCAAACTCGACATCCAGACCGTCTCGTATCCGGAACTCACGAAACTCATCCAGGCCGCACGCAACGATAAGGCCGCCGTCGAGACCGCCCGCCGCCGCGCCGACGCGTACCTCAAGGGACCCGGCGTCAGCCTCGAAACCGAGAAGGTCTTTGTCGAGAAGTGCTTCCTCCTGGACCAGATCTTCCGCGCCATTATGAAACAGGCCGATGCGTCGGCCATCACCGTCAATCACTGCATGGGCACCATCATACCGATTGCCGAGACGACGGCCTGCCTGACGCTATCGACACTCAACGACGACGGCTACCTGGCGTTCTGCGAATCGGACTTCGTGGCCATTCCGGCGGGGATCCTTCTGGCGAACATCACGGGCCACCCGGCGTTCCTCAACAACCCGACCTTCCCGCACGATGGGTTGACCACGCAGGCCCACTGCACCGCCCCACGGAAGATGGACGGCAAGACGCTCGAACCGGTCCGCATCGTCACGCACATGGAATCCGATTACGGCGCCGCCCCGAAGGTGGAACTCCGCAAGGGCCAGCAGATTACCAACGTCATCACGGACTTTAAGATGGAGAAGTGGTCGGGCCTTCTGTGCAAGATCGTCGATACGCCGTTCCTGCCCATCTGCCGCTCCCAGATGGACGTGTCGTACACGATTTCCGACGCCGAACTGGCCGAGAAGATGCGGGGCTTCCACTGGATGACCGTCTACGGCGACTACCTCCGCGAGACGGGCTACGCCCTGAAGAAAACCTCGATTGCGTGGGAGCGGCTGGGGTAGGCAGGCGGCTTCAGCGACCTTGACAGGCTCCTAGGAGTTAGGTACAAGGACACAGTAACCTTTGTTCATCTGGGTTTCGCGCACGGGGTGAGGAGACCCATGACAATCCCCGCTAAGGCCCGGAAGTGGGCCGATGCCATGAGCAAGACGGCACGAGGCAGACGTATCATCAAGAACGTGGAGCGGGAGCAAAACGTGCCAAGTGGCTTGGCCAGGAGCTTCTTCAACGCGATCTCCAGGGCGTATGCCAAGGGTGGTGACCCGATGCGTGCAATGGGCAAGGCTCTCCTATCAACGGCGGCATTCGTCTTGGCGGGGCCAAGCTTCGACCTCGGTCTCGATCTGCTGACACGTTTTGAACCGCTGGCCCGTCTGGCGGATAGCCCCGACCTCAAGCGCGCGGGGGTAAGTTTACAAAGGCTCATTGCCAATCCGGGCTTGGTCGATATAATCACCGAGTTGCGGTTGGGCAATGCACGGGGCATTGTGTGGACCGCGTTGGAAGAGGCCGTGAGTGCCGATGTGAATCGAGATGCGTCCATTCGCGAAGTTGTGGACAGGCTTGGTATAACAGATGACCTCAGGGAGGACATGTACGAGGTAGTGTACGGGGCGGGCGATGTGGGAGACCCGTGCCATGTGCCAACGGTTTTGGATGCTGGCGCGGATGACCGTTTCCGTCCTTCGCCCAAAGGGGCGAAGCATGGAATGACGCATCCCTGCTCTGGTAGTGGCGCGGGGTACCCTGAGTACGTTCATCGGGAGTGCGTAGTTGGTGATCCCAACGTTAGGCTTCATCAAGTAGGTGCGCTATGAGCAAGGCGACAGACACGACCCACCTCAAGCAATTGCTGTGGACCCGCTTGTCCGCACACCCAGATACGCTTGATCTCGACGACCGCATCAACGAGCAGCCTGAAGATCTATTCGTGCGTATGGCGACGGCGGGTGAGCGAGACGCAGTCGTTGCTGCGCTGAGATCTCATCTGGTGCGCTGCGCTGGGGGAACCGTTGCGCCAACCCATCTTCCTAGAGCCCTGCGCTTCCTGTCGCGCGCCATCAGGCTCTGCGACAGCTTGGGGGGCGTGGAGTGCAAGGACGCGCTTAAGTTGCTGCTTCTGCAGGAGGAGCCTGGACCGTGGGGGGAGTATCTGGCTGAGGTCCAAGAACTTGCTGCGAGGGTCCTTTCGGGCTTGCCCAAGAAGCCCACAGACTTGGAACTGTGGTGTCATGTGGCGCGCGCATGTAGCCCTGCACTGCCTTACGCGCTAAACGCCGCGATTGAGATCGACGTTGAGCGAGGTGTTGAGCTTCTGGCGCGCACTTACGACCGGCTTGCCCCACGGAGGCGCAATGCTGTGAACTGGCGTGCGATTCTCCAGATTGCGGCAACCATGCATGGTGTTGAAGCTCTGGGCGACGCTCTTGGCAGGGCGCTTGCTGACAAGAGCGTTCTTGAGTACGAGAGGTTTGTACGACTGGCGGGTCTTCCCGAACTGCGGAAGCAGATGACTGTTGCCTTGAGCGACCTTGTTGGGTACTCACAAGGCCGCGGAGGAGATCAGACTTCGTATACACTGGGCAAGTCTGCCGGTGGAGAATATCGCCTGACGGGAACGTCTGCACAGGAGGTACGTCCGCGCACAGCCTTTGAGGACGTCACAGGGCCGGGTTACGGTCTCGCGCTTCCCCTACAGGCTATTGTAGAACAGGGCGCACCTCGGTGGCTCAACTACTACCCGCCCAATGCGGGAGAAGCGAAAGGACTTGCCCATGAGCAAGAACGCTAGGCAAGAAGTGTCGGCTGAGGCGGACCTGGAGAAGGTCTCGGACCTTATCGCGCAGGGTCAACTAGACGAGGCTATGTCAGGGCTTGATCCGGCCGATGTCCCCGGCACGCTCGACAGAGTCCCGGCAGAACTTGTGCGTCTGGTTGCCTCCCTCCACCTGGCCGAGAAACTCTCGGACGTGGTGCCGTACCTGTCCAAAGAGCATGCGAACCTTGTCCGAGAACTCGCGGCCGCGTCGAAGAAGCGCGCCGGCTCTGCATTCGTCAAGGCGCTGCTCGAGGCGATGAAGGCCGATCCTGATATTCGTCGGCGGGTCGGCGTGGAGTCGTTCGTGCGTTCAGCATGGCCTATTACCGAGGTCGAAGCGAAGACATATAATACAATAACAGAGATCAATGCCGTGCCCCAGGTCATGCTGAACAGCGCACGTGTATACGTTGACCTCTCCTTCCTCCAGCGCGGCGACCTGCTGTGGCGATGCAAGCTGGAGATTGACGAGCTCCTCTCGGTCGGCTCTTACCTATTGACAAACGCGAGTGAGATTCTTGAGCGGCTTTCCCAGAAGGAAGACATCGAGGCCCGAGTCCGGCACGACGAGTGTCGCACCGCCCTCCGACGTGCGAGCAAGGCTGCCCGCGAGGCGCAGCGGCACCTTCGTGAGCTGAAGAAGCGGTCTGCGAGCAACGGGCAGCAAGAAGGAAAAGGGGCGGCGAAGGTAAGGAAGGCGAAGAGGACCAAGAAGGCCAACAAGGCCGGTAGGCCCAAGAAGCGGAAGAAGGCCAAGGCAACCAAGAGACGTGGTGCGGGCTGACCTGGGTCTCCCACGTAGCATATCTGGTGTGCTGCCCGTCGGCCCTTTGGTGAGCAGCCGACGCCCATCGTGTGCAACATGGCTCACGTACTCGGCTGTACCACGTCTCCGGGCGGGCGGTGTTAGTGTGCCTTCACCTCCCGCCGCAACGTCTCGGCTCCCTTGATCCACCCGTGCTGCGGGTCATCGAAGGGGCACATCACGCGCCCGGTGCCGGCCATCAGCCAGAGGTAATAGACCTGGTACCCCGGCGCGGCCGCAACGGGATGGGCGCCGCGTGGCCTTCGGATAGGACCAGCCGGTCGCTGAGCGGGTTCCACGGATTCGCCAGGTCGTACCGCATCTTGTGGTACATGAGGACGGCCGTGATATCGGCCGGGCCGTTGGCGGAACTCGGATGCCCGTACCCGGCGGCAGCGGTCATCTCGACCGCGCGGCGGCACACCAGTGTGCCGATCGCTCGAGGGCACTGGCGGGCAAGCCGCCAGTGGCACCCGTCAGTTCCGCGCCGTCTACTCCAGCGCCGGATGGACGAGGCGGTCGATGTCGGGGTCGGTCAGGTTGTCGGGGGTGACGAGGACCACGCCGGTGTCGATGCGTTTCTCGACTTGGTGGCCGCGAAGGTGCGATACGACGGTCCGGACGCCTTCGTAGGCCATGCGAACGGGGTCTTGGACGACGAGGGCGTGGAGGCGGCGTGCCTTGAGGGCGTCCAGGAGCCGGTCGGAGGAGATAACCGTGATTCTAAGCGTGAACGCGGCCCGCCGCAAGCGCGTCTGCCCCGCGTTCCGGCCGGCTCAGATCACCGGCGGTCGTTTCAGAGTTGAATCCGCCACGTAGATATACGGCGGGGGTTACTCGGTCTTGAGGCGGCCGCCCAGGGCCTGGAGCCGGGCGCGGGCGGCGGTCTGATCGGGATCTTCGGGGTAATCTTCGACGGCCGTCTGCAAAAGCAGCCGGGCCTTGTCGGTTTGGCCCTCTGCCATGTGGCACTGGGCCGCGAACATGAGCAGACGGACGGCGTAGGCGCTATCGGGGTTAGCGCCCAGGAGGTCCATGGCCTCGCGCAGAGCCGCCGGCCGGTCGCGCCTGGCCAACAGGGCCTGGGCGTACAGGAAGGACCAGTGCCCTTTCAGTTTATCGAGCGGAAACTCCCAAGCCCAGTCGTCGATAAACTTGAACGCCCATTCCCACTGGCGTTGGCGGGTGTATTCCTCGACGTTCCGTGCCAGGGTTCCGACGCGGACGGCTGCCACGTTCGGCGGCTGGAAGGTCAACCGGATAGCCGCCGCCGCCGTATAGGCCGCCCGCGCCTTCTCGCCGTCGCCGCGATGCCGCCAGATGTCACCGATGCCGATATGTGCGCGGCGGATCTCGCGATCGGCCCCGGCGGTGGCGTAGGTTTTCAGAACCCGCTGATACTCTTTCTCGGCCTCGCCGTAGCGACGTAGGTCCTTCAAGAGCGTCTCACCGATCTGGACGGCGATCTCGGCTTTTCTGCGGCCGCTCTTGATGCGGCCCTCGATGGTCCGATATGCGCGCAGCGCCTCCTCGGCCCGTCCGGCAGCGCGAAGGTTCTCGCCGAGGATGAGCCCGCCAGCCAGGAAGTCCTTCTCCGAAACCCCCTCGCGCCGGACCGTCACCTCCTTCGCAGCCGCGATGAGCGGCTGCCGCATCTTCTCGTGCTTGAAAAGGTCTACGGCCAGGACGAGATTGGGCACGTCGAGTTTCGCAAAGTCGTACTTGGCAACCGCCTCGGCGTACTGCGCGATGGGCGTGACCTCGCGGGACGCCTGGTTGAACCAGTCGCGCTCGACGCCAACCTTCGTGCGGAACGTGTTGGACAACATGCCGCGGCTCGCCTTCAGCGAAACGGTGTAGTCGCCGGGCGCCAGGTAAACGTGGGTGGGCCTGGACTCTGAACTCGTCTGCCCGTCGCCGAAGTTCCATTCGAACCGGCCTCCGTGCGCAACACTGACGGCCTTCGACAGATTCGTGAAGCGCATCCGGACGGCGTACCGTTTCGGCCACCAGGCCTCGTCGGCCTGTTCTGCGAAGAAGTCGGCCACCAGTTTCTCGGCCCTCAGGTCCACCTCAACCAGTTTGGCCTCGGCGACGGGCAGAAAGACGTTCGGCGGAATGGCCCGGTACCGCTTCTCGCCCGGTGCTCTCCACGCCGCCACCGACATGGTCCGGCCGGCCTGGCTCACGTTCCAGTAATCGATTCGATGAACAGCCTGCGTCAAAGCCACGTCTTTGGCGTGCCGCGCGTCACGGGCGGCGCCGTGCGAACCGGGCCAGACGACCACCGGCCGCCCATCGATCAGGATCCAGGAGCCCCCGTCGCTGGAGGTTGCAATCGAATACGTGCCCGGGCTCGGCGGGATGAACCAGCCGACGTAATGGAAAATGGTCGGCGTGCCGTCGGCGGCGAAGGGATGATGGCCGAACGAGATGTGGCTGACGAAGTCGGCTCCGATGGGGCGGCCCTTGGCGAACGCCGCCTCGACCATCGGGAGGCCGGCCAGCCGCCGTCCGGATACCCATCGGCGGGCCTCCAGCAGGACACCGCGTTTGATCTCCCAGGGCTTCGGCGCCGGCGCCTTGGGATTGCCGTAATAGACGTAATACCGCGTGACGTTCGGCAGCGCCTCAAAGGCGACGCGCACGAGGTCGCCCGGCCCGACCTGGAGGACGCGATGGCCGGTCAACCTTCGCCCGTTGACCGCGACCCGGACGTCGGAGGCATCGGGCTTGGCCATCCCCCCGGTGTAGAAGGCGCAGACCGCCACGTCGCTGCCGGCGCCACCGGTGTCCTGCACGACGGCGCCGACAACACGCCGGACGGTCCACTCGGGGTTCAGCCATGGGGCCTGATCGGCGACGACGGGCGCGGTCGCCGCCACCCCCGTAACGGCAGCAAGCCAGAGCGTTGTCAGGCACCGCACGGGAACGCTCCTTACGGAGTACGTGTTTAGCGTGTCATTCCGAGCGAGCGAAGCGAGTCGAGGAATCTCGCCGTTATCCGTGTGCGGACGACGAGATTTCTCCGCTCGGCCGTACGGCCTCGGTCGAAATGACATCGCTTCGAGAGCACGCTAAACAGGTTCCTTCCGGAAAGGCCTCACCGGCCGCTGGAATAAACCGACCCGACAGCCGAAAGTATCGGCCGTCGGGCCGGAGTCGGCATCCATTCTGGCCCCGTCGCGGCATGAGGGGTTGGCGTTACCCGCCGGCGGCGGCTTTTTTCTTCGCCTTGTACGCGTCGTTGAGGACCTTCAGAACGTCCTGCGTCAAGTCCGTCACCGCCGTCGGATAGAGGACGCGCTGGCCCACGATACGCTTCTGAAGGTCCTGGAGACCGACGGCCTTGTCGACGTCGATCTGCGGGGGCTCCAGGAAGGCCGTCGTGAAGACGAGATCGATGCCGTTCTTCTTGGCCATGCGTCCGGTGGCATCGGTCATCTCGCGATACATGTCGAGGAGGACTTCCTGGTGTCGGCGTTCGATCTTGAACCTTTCGATCTGCATCCAGGTGTTGAGTTCCGCCCGGGCCTTGAGCACCTGGTCGTCGAGTTGCTGCCACTCCTTGGTTCCCTTGTTGAACCCGTCGCGTTTCAGGCGCAGGTCCTCGAGCGCCTTGATTCTGGGTTCCGCCGCAGCCTTGAAGTTCGCCTGCTCCACCTGAATGTCGGTGTTGGCGTCCTTGGTACGGTCATAGCCGTTGGTGACCGCGACGAGGTCCACCACGCCGACCTTGATGGCGGCATCGGCCGCAGCCGAGGCGACCAGAGCGACGGCCATGGCGACCGCCAAGAGAATTAACCTGCGCATGGATGACTCCTTTTTCAGAAAGACACGTCGTTCGAGTGGTTTCTCTAATTATCGGAAAATCACCACCGTCTCGCCACAGAAAACCGCTGTGCGGGAGGTGAGCGCCGCATCCGCCTCAGACCCCCTGCCCCCGGCAACCACGCACGGCCTAGAACGACGTCCCCAGCGAGAACGAGAAGAACTCCTCGTCGTCATCCCCGTCCTTGGAGATCGGGAACCCGAAATCGAGCGCAAACGGGACCGGGCCAAAAAACGGAACGGTGAAGCGGACGCCGAACCCCACGGCGGCCCGCCACGTCGAGAGCGTGATTCGCTCCTCCACGGTACCCGTGTCGAGGAAGAGGACGCCGGTGAGCGTTTTTTCGAAGATCGGGAAGGAGTACTCGGTCGACGCCAGGGCGAGGAAGTCGCCGCCGACGAACGTGTCCGCCGTTTTCGGCCCGACGCCGCGGAACTCGAAGCCGCGGATGCTGCCGTGACCGCCCGCGAAGAATCGCTCGAAGACCGGGGCGTCGCCGCCGATAAAGCCCATCCGCCCACGAAGCGACAGGACGCTCTTTCGGTCGAGCACGTCGCGGGTCACCGTCCAGTACCGCCGCCCGTCCACCAGGAACTTGGTGAAGGTGTAATCGCCGCCCAGAGCGCCCGCCTGTTCCACCGACCCGGTCAGGCGATACCCCTCCGTCGGGAAGAGGAACGAGTCGGTCGTGTCCTTGACGAGCCCCACCTCGGCGCTCGTCAGGTTCGAACTCCCTTCGTCATCAAGGACGTCCTTAGGCACGCCGGCGTCCACGTTGCGGATGTTGATGTTTTCGAGCCGCAGGTTCAGGAACGCGCGGAGGTCCTCTCGGAGTTCCCTGCCGAACCCGAAGTGGCCGCCCACGCGCCGCTCGTCGTACGAGTCGCGCTCGCGGTCGAAGTAAAACAGGCTCGTCGAGAAACTGAAGTCCGTGTCGAACACGTGCGGGTCGCGGAAACCAACCCGGTACCGCTGAAGCTCGACACCGGGCTCCAACACGATCTGTGCGGTCTGGCCGGCGCCGCGGAACGCCTCGCCTCGCCAGAACTCCTCGTTCGACTGCGGCCAGTCGGTGATGTCGAAGTTGCGCTGGACGAGGGAGATGTTGCCCACCACACCGCTGTTGCTCGAGATGCCGGCGCCCAGGATGAGGTTGGCGGTCTCGGTCTCTTCGATGCGTACCAGGACATCGGCCACGCCCGGATCGTCGGTCGGGATCGTGGTGATCTGGACCGACCCCGGCCGGTACAGGCCGGTGCCTTCGAGGCGGCGGCGGGCGCGGTCGATGAGTTTCATATTGACCGGCTCTTCCGGATAGAACCGCAGTTCGCGCCGGACGACCTTGTCCTGGGTCAGGAGGTTGCCTTCGACTCGGATCTCGCCGATCTGGACGGGGTTGCCTTCCTCGACCTTGAACGTGACGTCCACTTGGCCGGGCTCGTCGGTAAAGTCGATGACGGGGCGGATGAAGGTGTCGATGTACCCCACCTCGCCGTAGGTCTCGCGGATCAGTTTCACGTCGGCGCGGACGCCGTCGGCGGTGTACGGCTCGCCCGGCGCCAACTGCATCTGCTTTTGGAGGAGGGGGCGACTGAAACGGTCGACACCCTCAAGGGCCACCGACCGCGCCTGGTACCGGGGCCCCTCCTCCACGATGACCCGGATCGTCAGTTTCGTCTTGTCGGGGGTAAACTCCAGTTCCCGCCCCACCCGCACGTCGAGGAACCCCTGCTCGACGTAGTAGTTGCGAATGGCCACGACATCGCGCTCGAGTTGCTCGTCATCGTACGTGCCGGTGACGAGCAGCGGGAACCACGTGCGGGTCTCCACCCGCTTCGCCAGTTCGCCCGCCCCGATGGAATGGTTGCCGACAAACCTGATCTTGCGGACGCGGACGCGCGGCCCTTCGGCGATGGTGTACCGGGCAACCCGGCTCTTCGCCAGCAGATCCTCGTCGAGCGTAACGGAGACGAAATAGTATCCCTTGTCGCGGTACTTGCGTTCGATGGCGCGGGCGCCGGCGAAGACCTTGTGCCGGTCGAGAAGGTTCCCGGCCTCGACGCCCACCGTCTCGGTAAGATCCTTATCGTCGAACTTGCGGTTCCCGTCGAACTCGAGTCGTTCGAGCGCCGGCCGCTCGGTCACCTCGACCACGAGAACAAGGCCGTCGGCCTCCCGTTGAGGACGGATGACCACGTTGTCGAACTCGCCGAGGTCGTAGATGCGTTTGAGGTCTTCATCGACGGCGGCCGGACTGTAGAGGCTGCCCTCGCGCAGTCGCATCTGACCGAGGATTCGGTGGGCGGTGGCGCGGACGTTGCCGCGGAGGACCACGCGGACGATCCGGTCGCCCGACGTCTCGGCCTCGCCGGCCACAAGTCCGCCGACCAAGCCGGCTGCCAGCAGCAGGACGAGCGCTGAGGCGGCGAGCCTCTCCACGATGGCAGGATGCCAGGCGCCGGTAGCCACTGGGAAGGTCATGCCTCGAGTTTCGACTCCGCTGTCTTCACCCGTTGGAACACCCTCGGCCGGTATTCTACTTACGCCGACCGCCGCGTGTCACCAAGAAACTGCGCCGATTGCGCCGACCGGCTCACGCGGCGTCGGGGTGATCTGATGGTGCGGACAACGCCGGCCGGAACACGACGAGCGGCCAGAGCAGCGGGAACAGCGTCACGATCGGCAGGAGCAGCCCCGCCACAGCAACCTTCATCTCGGGCCGGGAACTCGACATCTGGTTCTTAACGAACCATACCACCCCCAAGGCTAACAGTACCGCGTTGGCGATGATGAAGACCCAGCGGGCCCAGGATCGGTTTCGGGCATACATAATGCCCACGAAAACCGCCACGACGAAACACAACACCGTGGCAGCAACCGCCGCGTAATAGATGGCCGCTCTCGTCTCAGCACTGCCGGCGGTCACAACGAGAAAGGCTCGGAGCAGGTACGCGTAAAAGATCGGGTAGAAGTTCACCGTCACGGCCACCACCTCGGTCGCCGCCAACAGGTAGGCGACGTTCCGTCTCGCTTTCGCATCGCGCTGCCACGGTGCCATCAGGCTTCCTCCTTAGCGAAGCGTCCCGTACGTGCGGCCGCCATGCCGGCCGGCGCCGCTACTGTTCCTCGAACGTCGGGCCGACGAGAACGTCAAACGCATCGAGTGTCGAACGATCCGCGCTCTTGATGAGGCGAAGCGTGTGCTCGCACCTGGGGATCGCCCGCCGGATGAACCGCTTCGCCGAGACAGTCTTCGCCTTCGACCGCCGCGCCATCCCAAGCCACAGGTACGCGAGGTACACGTCGATCGCCACGTCCACCAGCGGGCGTGCCATCAGGTCGAGGTAATCGGCCGACTGGTCGTTCTTGAGATAGTTGACGGCCTCGGCCAGTTTTTCGCGGATGCGTTTCAGATGCCCGGCCATGCCCTTGAACCCGCGCGGCGGGTCGGCCGCCTCAAACTCGGCGAATCGTTTCTCGGCCGTGCCGCTCGTCACACCGCGCACCGCCGCCAGAATCTGGAGTTGGCTCGTCCCCTCATAGATCGTCGTAATGCGAGCGTCGCGATACAACTGCTCCAACGGGTAGTCTTTCATGTAACCCGAGCCGCCGAGGACGCTGATGGCCTCGTAGGTCACGCGGTTGCACATCTCGCTGAGCCAGTATTTGGCGATGGGGGTCATGAGTGCGGCCAGGCGTTTGTACTTTTTCTGCTCCTTGTTGACGGCAGAGCGTTTCTCGGGATCTTCCTCTCGCTGCTTCGCCTGGTCGAGGACGTACTCGTAATCGGCGGCGAGGGTAGCGTCGTAGAGGAGCGCGCGGCCGGACTCGATGGCGAGTTTCATTTCGGCCAGCAGGTCCGCTACGGCGGGGAACCGATCGATGGACCGCCCGAACTGGACGCGCGACGCCGCGTAGTTCCGGGCCGCGCGAAACGCCGCCTCCGCAATCCCCAGGCTCTGGGCCGCAATGCCGATCCGCGCACCGTTCATCAGCGCCATGACGTAGGTCACCAGGCCGCGTCGCCGCTCGCCCACCAGTTCGGCGGGAGCATCGTTGAACTGCATCTCGCAGGTTGGCGACCCGTGGATGCCCATTTTGTCTTCGGTCCGACGGATGCGGATGCGGTCGCCGGCCTCGGTCAGAAAAAGGCTGAGGCCCATGCCGCCCGTCTCGTCCGGCTCGCTGCGCGCCAGCACCAGGAGCACCTCGCCGCACCCGTTCGTGATGAACCGCTTGACGCCGCTCAGGCGCCACTGGCCGCCATCATCCTGGTAGGCCTGCAGTTGCACGTTCTGGAGGTCGCTGCCGGCATCGGGTTCCGTGAGGACCATGGCGCCGGTCACCTCGCCGGAGGCGAAGCGCGGCAGGTAGACCTGCTTCTGCTCCTCGGAGGCGAACATATTGATCGTCTCGGCGATGCCCTGGAGACCGAAGATGTTCATGAGGCCGGCGTCGGCCCGGCTGACGATCTCGGTGGCGATGGTGTAGATGATGCCAGGCAGATTGAGGCCGCCGAACCGTCGCGGGAGCGTGGCGCCCATCAGGTCGGCCTGCGAGAGCGCCTTGAGGGCCTTGGCGATGCCCGGCGCATAGCGGACGCGCCCTTCTTCCAGGCACAGGTGCGAACCGTCGGTGTCGATTTCGGGCGAGAGCGGTGCGATTACGTCGCCGGCGATCTCGCCCACCAGGTCGAGCGTGCGCCGGTAACTGTCGAGGGCGTCGGCCAGGTCCGTCGGCGCGTGGTCGTACTCTTCGGCCTCCGCGAAATCCCGTTCACGGATGCGGACCAGGCGCTGGAGGTCCATGGAACCGAGGTGGAACTGTATGTCCGCGTTATCGGTATAGAAATTGGCCACGTCTTACACCCGCTTCTTGACGGCGTCGACCATCATGGGGAGCACGCGGTTCAGGTCGCCGACGATGCCGTAATGCGCAACCTCGAAGATGGGGGCGTTCGGGTCGGCATTGACGGCGACGATCTTCTTGGCATCGCTCATGCCGGCCCGATGCTGCACCGCCCCGCTGATTCCGACTGCAATGTACAAGGCGGGACGGACCGTCGTGCCCGTCTGGCCGACCTGGTAGTCCTTGTCGATCCACCCGCTATCGACGGCGGCACGGCTGGCGCCGACGGCGGCGCCGAGGGCATTCGCCAAGTCCCATACGAGGCGGAAATTCGCTTTGCCGCCCACTCCCGCGCCGCCTGCGACGATGATACGGGCCGCCTTGAGGTTGACCTTTCGCTCGGTCCGCTGGTGTTCGAGAATCGTCAAGGCGACGTCCCCGTCGTCCAATTCGGGCGAGACCATGACGATTTCGCCGCGCCGCGTCGGGTCCGCCTCCGGCATCCGCATAACGCCCTCGCGGACGGTGGCCATCTGCGGCCAGCGCTCGGGGTTGACGATGGTGGCGATGATGTTGCCGCCGAACGCCGGGCGGATCTGGTAAAGCAGGTTCTTGTACCGCTTCTTCGTGCCGGGCTCCGTGTGGTGGCCGATGTCGAGGTCCGTGCAGTCGGCGGTCAGGCCCGACCAGACGGCGCTGGCCACGCGCGGCGCAAGGTCGCGACCCACCGGCGTCGCACCGAAGATGACGATCTGCGGACGGTGCTCCTCGACCAGCCGCGCAACCGTCTTGGCATACGGGTTGGTCTGGTAGTGGTCCAGGAGCGGGTGCTCGCCGACCAGGACCCGGTCGGCACCGCAGTGGATGAGGCGTTCGGCAATCCCGGCCACCTTTGCCCCGAGCAGGACGGCCGTCAGGCGAACGCCGAGCGTGAGCGCCAGTTCGCGGCCCTTCGAGAGAAGTTCCAGGCCGACGTCATGTAGCGCGCCGTCATTCTGTTCGGCGACGACCCAGACGTCGCCCTGTGGGCTAACGTCAATCATGGAACCCCTTCTCGCCTATATGGCGGACCGCCGGAAACCTAAGCCTACTCGTTCGTGTAATCTCTGCCGCTTCCGGCCTCCTCCTTGGCACTAACGACCGCGGCTTTCACACGATCTGGCTCGGTAACTCCCCCAAACGCAATCTCTCTTTGCCCCGTAGCCGCACAAGAAACGCCGACATTTCCCCAGCCGAAAATTCGGCCTATTATCGGTATGGTAACAATAACGTTACGAATATCCGCCAACTCGATCTCCGACGTGTGTTTTGCGATAATGCCGTACTTCAGTTCAACCCGTTTGTTCGTCAGCGTGTAAATGCGGTATCTTCGATCAAGGATAGCCCACAAGATAACAAGGATGCCGACACCCACAATCGACAGGATACCGCCGATGATGTAGGCATCCAGATAGTAAACGTGCGACGGGTGGGCGGTCCACAAGGTCTTCTCAGGAACGTTTTCAACACTGCGCGAGGAAACCACCCCAGGCGAGGCAGCAGCGTGGGTCGAAACACCGGTTTGCAGGTTCATTCCACAATAGCGACAGACAATCGCCACTGCTTTGATTTCTTCGCCACAATAGGGACATACCTTGGTGGTATCACCTTGCCCGCTCATCACTTTTTCTCCTTTTCACGGTCGACTGCGGCGGCCATTTGCCATTCCAATCGGCGCTGTCGCTAACTGATCGTATGATCTTCAATCAGTTCGTGGATCATGCCGCTGATGCCTGACTCGTCGGGTTCCACCTTCTTGAACCCGCTGCCCGCCAGGATGACCGATTGGATGCGCTTGACCTTGGTCGGGCTGCCGTCGCGGCCGCACCACGCCAGGTCCACGTCGAGATCATCGAGGCTCCACTGCTTGATCAAGAAGCCCCGTGCCTCAAGCGCGTGGGCCCGGCGGTCAACCTCCGCGGCCTGTCGCTCGCGAGAGGCGTCGGGCATCTGGCGGGTCACTTCACGTTCCAGTTCAACCGGCGTGCGGTACTTCTTGACGGCCATGATGCGCTTCGCCGAGGCGGGCCGCGGCTCCGGGGCCTGGTCCGTCACGGTGAGGAGGCAGGGAAGCGACGTCTCCACCCGTTCCCAGCCGGCGCCCGTATTGCGACGGGCCCGCACCTTGCCGCCGGCCACCTCCTCGACCGAATCGACGTAGGTAACCTGCGGCCATCCGAGTTTTTCGGCCGTCTGCGGTGGCACTTGGGCCGTGTCACCGTCGATCGCCTGCCGACCGCAGAGCACCATGTCCACGGGGTTCTCAGCGGCGATCCTGCGGACCGCACACGAGAGGATGTAACTGGTGGCGAGGGTATCGCTGGCGGCGGCGCGGCGGTCGGTGAGCAGAACCGCGTCGTCGGCGCCGCGCTCGAGGCTCTCGCGGAGCCGCTCGGCCGCCCCCGGCGGACCCATCGTCAGGACGGTTACCCGGCCGCCGTAACGCTCGCGCAACCGGAGAGCCATCTCGAGGGCGTGCAGGTCATCCGGATTGAAGATCATCGGCAGGACGCTGCGGTTGACGGTGCCGTCGTCGCGCATGGCGTCGCCCGTGACACGCTTGGTGTCCGGCACGTGCTTGACCAGGACGACGAGGTTGTACGCCATCTCTAGCAATTCTCCCGTCCGGCAACACCGCTTGGAATGGCCCTGAAGGAAGCAAGTTACTTACGGCCTCAGCGACGGTCAAGGACAAAACGCACGGCGCCCGTGGGCCTCACGGCGTCGGCTCGCCGGGTTCGACCTTCACGGTGCGGCGCGGGGTCCCGACGGCCGATTCGGGCAGGATCGTGCCGTCGCCCGGAAGACGCTCGATGCGAACCGGCAGCGTCTCCTCGTCGCAGATCGGCTCGATATACTTGGCGCGGTATCGCCCGGACTGCATGCGGCACGAGTGACGGTGCGGGGCGTACTCGGGGTGGGCTACCAGTCGGCGCCAGATCGTCTCGAGCGGCTCCTCGCGCACGTTCCCGAAGGAGATGGGGTTGAAGTCGCAGGGGTTGATGTCGCCGTAGCAGGTCATGTAGAACTGAGCGAACCCACCGAAGCACCCGCCGCCGTCGTAGCCGTTGGCCTTCGCCTGGGCCGTCACGCCCATCGGATGGTCGGCGGCGTTGTATTTGTCGGCGAGCGCGCGGATGCGTTTGATGTCTTTGCGGCCCATGATGACGTCGGGCCGGGAGAGGAACTTGCCCGTCGGGACGCAGTCGAAGATGGTAACCTCGTGGAACCCCTCGTCGCGTACGATCTCCAGGAGGTGCTCAAGCGCCCCCGAGTTAACCGACTCGTGGCAGCCGTAGGTCGAGATGCCCGTCAGGATACCCGCCTCGCGTGCCCGTCGTGCACCTTCCATGGCTTTGCGGAACGCGCCCGGCACGCCCCGCAGTTGGTCGTGGACCTCGGCGGTGTCGGCGTCGATGGAGACGTTCATGCTGCCGAGGCCCGCCTCGGCCAGTTTCTCGATGTTCTTTTCGGTCAGCAGCACGCCGCTTGTGAAGATCATCGTATGTGCACGGTTCGTGTCGGTGTGAGCGATGAGTTCGGGCAGGTCGGCCCGCGCGAGCGGTTCGCCGCCCGTGAAGATCATGGTGCAGACGCCCAGGTCGAGGGTCTGGTCGATGACCCCTTTGAGTTCCTCGGTCGTCAGTTCCCGCCGCTGGGGCGTTACGAAGCGGTCGGCCGAGCAATGGACACACTTGCACGGGCACCGCGGCGTCACGGACAGCGTGCTCGTGGCCGGGAAGACGATTCCTTCGGCCATCGTCCGGAGTTTCCGCTCGAAAGGTCGCAGCGCCGCCGGGCTCGGCATCGGAGGGTTGTAGAGGTTGTAGACGTTCTTGCCGTCGGTTTCGGCGATGATCTTCAGCCGATTGACGATCGCCAGGAAGGCGTCCACCTTGTCGGCGAAGACGCTGCGCAGCGGCCCGCTGAGTTCACAGCGGATTCGCTTGTCGGGGTCACGCCACGTCCGGATCTGAAGCAGGCGCATCCCGAGCGGGCCGGTGACATCCGTATGGACGACGCCGTCGGCCGTCTCCGTGCTCGCCACGTGCATCCGCTTCAGCACGGTTTCGCTGATCTGTTCGGTCAACCGGCTCATGCGTTTCCCCTGCTTCGAGACCCTCTCCCCGAAACCGACGCCTCATTCTAGCGGCCGGAGACCGGCTTATCAACCTTACCCGCGGCGAACGGCGGCGATGACCCGCTCGGCCACCTCGACGGCACGCACGCCGTCCTCGGCGGTGACCGCCACCTCCCCTTCCCCGCGGACGGCTGCCAGGAAACTCGCCAACTGCGCCCGGAGCGCGTCGGGTTCCATCTCAACCGGAACTTGCTCAACCGCCACGAGGTCGTCCATCCCAACCTCGGCCGGCAGCGCCCCGTTGCGGACCAGGTCCAAGAGGCCCGGCTTCGGCGTCAGCCATTCCACGGTTCGGGCCGCATAGTCCATCTTCACGTACGCGCCTTCGGCGAAGATGCGGACCAGCCGCCGGCGCGAGCGGCTCATCCGGCTGGCCGAGAGCGTCGCGACGCACCCGCCGGGAAACTGGAGGCGGACGTTGACAAAATCCTCGTGCGGCCCAACGACCACGCCGCCCACGGCATCCACGCGCTCGGGCATCTCGCCCGCCAGAAAAAGGACGACGTCCAGGCCGTGGACCATGACGTCCATCACCACGCCCACGTCCATGCTGCGGAAACTGAACCGGCTGACCCACGACACTTCGACGTAGGCCGGCTTGATCCGGCGGCCGGCGACGGCCCGCGTCACGGGGTCGAACCGAAGGATGTGCCCGACCTGCGCCACGACGCCCGTCCTGCGCGCGGCCTCGGCGATGCGGCGCGCCTCCTCGGCGGTGGCGGCCAGGGGCTTCTCGATGAGGACCGCTATGCCGCTCGCCAGCAGCGCCAGCGCCACGTCCCGGTGAGATGACGTCGAGGCCGCGACGACGGCGGCATCCACCGCGCCGGCCAGTTCGGTCACGCCGCCGACGGCCCGCGCGCCGTGCGTCTCGGCCACAGCGACGGCACGCTCGCGGTCTATGTCGCACACGGCGACAAGGTCCGCGTCATCGCGCTCGGCGATCGCCTGGGCGTGATACTCCCCCATGTGGCCGGCGCCGACGAGGGCGAGTCTCACCCGTTCGGCCATGCCGAATCACCTTCCATCTCCGCGTCCGTCCGGATCGGTAGGGTGCGTGCTCTGCACGCACGCCGCTTCGAGAGCGGCACAAGGCCACCCGACGCTCCCGCGTCGGGCTCGAACGGGCGTGCTCGGCGGAAGTTGACAAAGTAGCGTCAGGCCGGCGGGTTCTCTCTAAGCGATTCGCGGTACCGGCCGCTCCTGCCGGCGGCGCTCGCGCGGAGCGAGGCACAGAGGCGCCGGACCTCTTGGGGCCACCCGTCCTCGTTCTCCATTTCATCGAGGACCTCGGCTTGCGGGCGGCCACGACGGTAGATGCGGCGGTAGGCCTTCGCCACCGCTTCGATCGTCTCCTGCGGGATCCCCGCCCGCTGCATGCCGACCGAGTTCGGGCCACGCACGCGGCTCGGATGTCCCTCCACAATCATGAACGGCGGCACGTCCTGGACGATGCGCGTCAGGCCCCCGATGTACGCCAGTCGCCCGACCGTGGTAAACGGATGAAGGGCGGCCCCGCCGTTGAGGTTCGCGCCGTCCTCGATGTGCACGTGCCCGCCGATAAGGACGTTGTTGCCGAAGATCACACCGTCGCCGACGCGGCAATCATGGGCCACGTGGCTGCACGCCATCAGGTAGCAGCGGCTGCCGAGCCGCGTCACGCCCTCTTCTTTGATCGTGCCGCGATGGATCGTCACGCACTCGCGAATGACGTTCTCATCTCCGACTTCGACCCGGGTCGGCTGGTCGGCGAAGGTGATGTCCTGTGGCGGCGTACCGATGCACGCGTTCGGGTACACCACGTTGCCGCGCCCGAGCCGCGTGTGCCCGACAACCGTCACCCCGTGATCGAGAACGGTGCCGTGGCCGATCTGAACGTCGGGCCCGACATAGCAGAACGGGCCGATCTCAACGTCGTCGGCCAATTCGGCCTTCGGGGATACCACCGCCAACTTGCTGATCGCCATGGAAGCCTCTCACGACTCCTGGTCGGCCGGAACGAGCATGAACCGGATTTTGGCCTCGGCGGCCAGTTCGTCGCCCACCCACGCTCGCGTATTGACCTGAGCGGTTCGGGCTTTCGAGCGGACCACTTCGGCTTCGAGCCGGAGTTGATCGCCCGGATGGACGGTCTTGCGCAACTTGACCTTGTCCATGCTTAGCAGCACGGCCACTTGCTCCATGTGTTCGAGTTTCTTCAGAAGCAACACGCCCGACAGTTGGGCCATGGCCTCGACGATAAGGACACCCGGCATGATGGGCGTGCCGGGATAGTGCCCCTGGAAGAAATGCTCGTTGATCGAGACGTTCTTGATGCCGACGGCGCGGACGTTGTCCTCGAGCGAGATGATGCGGTCCACTAGCAGGAACGGATAGCGGTGAGGCAGGACGGCCATGATCTGGTTGATGTCCATCGCCTGCTGCATCGCGCCCGCCACGGCCGAGCCCCTGCCCGCAGCCTGCTCCAGCAGGCGACGGATGAGCCGATGGTTGTGGACGTGGCCGCTCCGCATCGCCACGACGCGGCCCCGCAGGTCGCAGTTCAACAGGAACAGGTCGCCCACGATGTCCAGCAGTTTGTGCCGCACCGGCTCGTCCGGGAACCGGTACGTGTTGTTGATCGGGCCTTCGGGGCCGATGACGAGCAGGTCTTCGTACGTGGCCTGCGGCCCGTAGCCGCGCTGACGCAGGTCCTCGACCTCCGATTCCAGAATGAACGTGCGTGTGGCGGCGAGTTCCTCGACGAAGGCATCCGGCATCAGTTTCAGGCTGAAGATCTGCGGCGGGATAACCCCTTCCGGGCCGTAGTCGAGGTGGTACGTCAGCGACAGTTCGTCCTCGGGCCCCGGCAGGGCCGTGATGATGACATCGCCCTCGTGGACGGAGACGGGCTCGGTAACGTGAAGGACCGGCCGCTCCTCCTCCTGTTCAACGATGCCCGCCTGGCGCAGGAGCCGCACGTAATCGGCGGCGGAGCCGTCGCCGGTCGGCAATTCCGGCGCATCGAGTTCGGCGTAGAGGTTGTCGATGCCGAGTCCCGCCAGCGCCGCGAGCAGATGCTCGGCCGTCTCGACGCAGACCTCGCCGTTCGCCAGAGCCGTCCGCTGGAACCGTTTCGCGACCGACTGGATCCCAGCCCGCACGGTGGCGTCCTCGCCGAGGTCAACCCGCCTGAAAACGAGCCCCGTGTTGGCGGGGGCCGGTTTCAGACGCAGGTGGACCGGCTGGCCCGTGAACAGACCGTGCCCCTCGATCTCGGCCTCGAGCGAGATGGTCCGTTGACGCCGGTTCACGTTTTGTCCTCGGGCTCGAGTCGAGCCAGGCGCGCCTCGGCGCGTTTGAGCCGCTCCAGCACGTCCGCCATCTGCCGCAGCGCCGCCTCGTGCCGCAGGTGCGCGCGGTGCGGGACCGCCGGGTAGCCACTGACGTCGGCGCCGGGCGGCACATCTTTCGTCACGCCAGCCTTGGCGGCGATGCGGGCGCCGTCGCCGATGACGAGGTGCCCGTCGATGGCGGCCTGCCCGGCAATCTGGCAGCCGCGGCCGATTTTTGCACTGCCCGCGATGGCCACCTGGGCCACGATAACTGTGCCTTCGCCGATTTCAACATTATGGGCGATCTGGACCAGGTTGTCGATCTTTACCTTGGGACCGATCCGCGTGGCGCCGAAGCGGGCACGGTCCACCGTCACGCACGCGCCGAGTTCAGCATCGTCGCCGATCTCGACCGTGCCGAGTTGGGGGATCTTCTCAGGGCCGGTCTCGCCCGCGAGGTATCCGAACCCGTCGCTGCCGACGACCGAGGCCGCGTGGATGACCACGCGGTTGCCCAGGCGGACGCGTTCGCGGATGACGACGCCCGAGTGGATGTCGCAGTCGTCGCCGATCGCCGCCTCGTCGGCCACGACGGCGCCGGCCCGGATCCGCGTCCGGTCGCCGATGCTAACCCCTTCTCCCACGACCGCGCACGCGCCCACGTGGACGCCCTGCCCCAGTTGGGCCGTCTCGGCCACCGAGGCCGTGGGATGGATGCCGGGCGCCGGTCGCGGGAGCGGCGGACAGAGCGCCTCGGCGATCCGGCTCATCGCGCGGTTCGGGTCCGCCACGTAGAGGATTGCGCCGGATGCGGCCCCGCCCCTGGCACGGGTACGGCGCGTGCCGCGGCCGGCCGGCCAGTCATCCGGGACCACAAGGCACGCGGCCTTCGACGTGGCTGCGGCATCCCTGTAACGGGCCAGGACGACGAACGCCACGTCGTCCGGTCCCGCCTCGGTCAGGCTCGCCACGCCGCGCACCTCGCGTGCAGGGTCGCCGTCGAGCCTGCCGCCGACCAATTCGGCCAGTTCCCCGAGGGTCTTGGTCAAACCCGATCCCCAAACAAGGCATCATGCCCGCCGATTAAGCGTGCGGTACGTGTTTAGCGTGTCATTCCGAGCGAGCGAAGCGAGTCGAGTCCCGGCGCGCCGGGACTCGGTCGAAATGACATCGCTTCGAGAGCACGCTAAACACGTACAGCGCGCCATTATAGCCGCAGGCGGGCCAAAAGCAAGACGCAGCAATAGCCGAGATGTTGACGGCCGGCCCGGCCCGTGTCATCATGGTGCGGCTATGCCTCTGAAACTCGTCATCTTCGACATGGACGGCACGCTGCTGGTGACGCCGCTCGATTTCGATGCTATTCGCGCCGAGATCGGGCTGCCGGAAGGCATGCCGATCCTCGAAGCCATGGGCGGCCTGACCGACGCCGAGCGCGCCAGGGCCAACCGCGTCATCGACCGCCACGAGGCCGAAGCGGGCGAGGAGTCGCAACTCATGCCGGGCGCCGAGCGTTTGCTCACCTGGCTCCGCTCACGGGGCATCAAGGTGGCGGTCCTCACGCGGAACAGCCGAGCCAGCATCGAGCGTGCCGTCCGCCGCCACAACCTTGTCTTCGATGCGGCTGTGGCCCGCGAAGACAACAAGCCCAAGCCGAGTCCAGCCGGCGTGCACTGCCTGATGGACAGGTGCGGCACCGGCCCGGCCGAGACGATCATCGTGGGCGACTTCCGGTTCGACATCGAGGCGGGCCGCGGCGCCGGCGTCCGGACCATCGCCCTGGTGGCCGAACCGACCGACTGGTCCAACGCCGCTACCTGGCAGGCCGCCACCCTCCAGAACGTCCATGCGATCCTGGAGCGCGTCGCAGCCGAAGCCTAAGCGGTCCGACATCAGTTTTGCGCGGTGGGTCTCCGTACCCACCGCGCAAAAAGGCGCATAA
>CAYVAM010000010.1:0-42286 GCA_964449275.1 uncultured Anaerolineales bacterium | reverse complement strand
GCACGCGCGGGCCACGCCCGAACCATTGGGTCCTCTGAACTGGTTCCACGAGTCGACTTCTGCGCGGGCATGCAAGATGTCCGTCTCCGCGGCGGCCAGCGAAGTGGCGCACAGAAGCACAAGCATCGAGAAAGCCATCATTCGGTAGTTCTCGCTTTGTTAGACCCACATTTTCCATCTGGGTTGAGCCTGAAACCGGTCCAGGCGCGGAATATCGCCTATCATTCGGAATTCCCCGGATATCTCTTGCCCACGACCGCCGTGAGCCTCTTCAATGATTCTATCACGATCCTGGGAATCAACAAGCACTTCCCCGGCTCGGTGGAGGGGGCCTCGGGCAGTTTCCAAGCCGTCGTGCCATCCGAAATAGCCTGCATGCCGGTGTCCTCTGCCGATCCGGGCAGACCCTCCCTGTGGCCTCCGCGTCCTGGGGCTGTCTCGTCCTTCGTCACGATAAAGCCCACGCGCGGGAACAGTTCGCCCTTGTGCCACTCGATCTTCGCCACCACACGGCGCGGCCGGTCCCAACTGCCCGGCTGGTAGAGGAAGTCGTGGTACCAGACAACCGGTTTGTTCGGCGGGCGGCCGACCGGACGTGTCAGAAGGTGCTCAATCTCCCGGTGCAGTACCGCGTTGGACGGAAGGCGAATGGCATACAGGTAGCCCTCGGCCTCCTTGAGCAGAGCGGCGGCGCGGTCAGCATCGCCGTCGCGGGTGGCCTGGGCGGTCTCGCGCTGGAGGTGGGCGATGCAGAACGTCGATCTCCCGCCGGGCGCCGTCAAGGCCGTCGCGGTGCTGGTCAGGCTGGTCCGGCGTGCGGAGGGCGGTCGGGATCATGCGGCCGACGCGCGCCCGGCTCTCGCGGCTCGTCGGGAGGAGGTTCCGGCGGCGCCTCGCCGGGCGGCGGCGGGGTGCGCCTGGTGTCGCCGCGGACGTCCTCGGCCGTCAACCGGGAGGTCGTGCCGTGCCGGTCCCGAGGGTTGTGCCGCGTGAAGATGTCCTCGAGCGTGCGTGCCCGGCCGTCGTGAAGGTACGGCTCCGACTGCCGCAGCCCCAGCAGCGAAGGCGTGTCGAGCGTGCGCAGCGCCTTGGCCTCTCCCGGCTTCCACGTGCCGACGTCATGGGGGTAAAGCCAATTGCGGATTGAAAAGCAACGAATAACAGGCCGGCGGGCAAGCAGCGCGCGACAACCCGCCTTCGCCAAGGCTTCGGCGGGCAGGCTGGCGGGAGCCGTTCGGCGTCAACGGTTTGGCGTCGCTATGGGTGGTCTTGTGATGTGAATTCGCCCCTTGACACGAGGGTGGGTGTGGGTGTCGCCGGAACTCCCCCGGTCCCCGGCGAATTACGTCGCGCGTCCGCGGAACTTACCACGCCCCCCCCCGCCCCGCGCGGCGGCCAAGAATGGCCGCCGCGCTCACACTACTCCTTTGTCCACCACTCCAGCATCTGCCTGGCCCGTGCAGCCACGCGGGGGTCGGCATCGTTCGTCAGGCTCTTCCACAAGGGAAGAAACAAGTCTTTAGTTTTCTTCGTGAACGAACATGAGAAGTCTTTCACGCCTTCATAGCGCCGGTCGCGATCCTTCAGGGCAAGCACAAGTTCGATAGTCTGCCTGGACAGTTCAGGGTTGTTCAGCAGGTACAGCCACATGGTGCGATCGGATAACTCGAGGAGGCCCGCCCGCTCGATGATACGGGGCATGCCGTCAGGCTGCATCAAGGCGCGGCCAACCTCGTCGGGATGAAAGTGGTAGCGGCGGCTCAGTTCACGCTGAGCGTCATTCCCGCGCACTGCCTTCGTGGCATAACCGTGAAGCGGCTCGTAGGTCGGATCGAGGCAACGCACAAGCGAGTCCAGGGCAATCCGTCGCCGTTCGGGTGAAATGCTTGTAAAGATAACCTCGGCCCTGCGGCGAGCCTCGTTTTCAGGCTCCTGATTATCCGCCTCATCGTAGACAAGCAATACGCCGCCGGGTTGTAGACGGAGGAACTCATGGAGGACTTCGCGCACGGTGACGGCCGTCAGGTTCACGGTTACAGGCCGGTCAAGTGCGCATCGCGGCGGCAAGACGGGGACGCCGCGCTGATGGTACATCCTCCATCGCCGCGAATCATCCTGCAGCGAGGCTGCATCTCTGGCGGCGTGGGTCAATGTGATGATCGCCTTGTCCATCGGCTCGTTGCTGGTTGTGAACTGCTCAAGCCTCGTCCCAAGGAGCGTCTGGAGTAAAGTGCTGTCACTTCCACGGTGGACCAGCGACACCACGCCCGCGTCCATGCGCCAGGAAAAAGAGGGATTCAGGCGACAGAAGGCGTCCAGCGCCTGCCGAACCGTGCCGCGCACCTGCTCAAGCGGCTGGATGGTGCGCTCCGGCCGCAGCCTCGTTCCGTCCGAGAGGGGCGGGAGGCCCGGACGCTCGACCAATATGTAGCGGGACGGCAGGAACCCCAGATCGACATAGATTGCCGGGAGGTTGAGTTGGGCCACGAATTCCGGCACGGCATCGAGGATGTCGCCCCTCTCGTAGATGTCGCCACCGGGGACAAAGACCTCCGTGAGTTCGGCGTCGGCGATGGATCCCGCGGCAGCGGCGTCATTCGACGGAACCGCGGCCGCCGCCACACTCAGCAACATCAGGAAGATGCAAGGCATGTCGTTCCCCTTTCGGCGCTATTTCAGCGTCACCTGGAGTTCCGGTGACACACAACTTATCTCCGTCGCCGTTTCGGCTTTAGGCCGGGCAGTTCTGGGGAGGGAATGCCGAACTTGGCTAGGCCTCATGCCCGGAACGTTTTCCTTCCTCATCGTGCGTATACAGTAATCCCTGATGCCATGCGTGTCAAGGGGGAGGACATGCAGGAACGTCGGGAAATGAACGGCAACGGCCCGTTCCAATGCGGAATTCGGAACGCGGAATGCGGAACGAACGGCCACGGCAACCCGCCTTCGCCAAGGCTTCGGCGGGCAGGCCGGCGAGACCCCCATTCGGCTGCGCTCAGGGCAGGCTCTCGGCTACGCTCGGGGTGACAGCGCGGCGTACGGGCTTAAGAACGCTACACCGCCGGCCGTCGAGATGGTACGCTTGTGTCGGCGAGCGGTTGTTGCACGCGAGGAGTAAGATAGACCATGCGTCCAGCAGGGTCATCCCGTGGTTTTCTCGGCACCGCCCTCGTACACCAACGAAAGTTGAGTCTTTGTGCCCGCCTGGCACTACAACGCTACAAGGGCATTTCGCGCGGTGGGTCGGAGCCTGCCCTGAGCCTGTCGAACGGGCACCCACCGCGCGGGAATCGCCGTTTTTGCAGGTGCGCGGCGGGTGCGGAGACCCGCCGCGCAGCAAGTAGCGTAGTAGTACTGGCGGAGTGTCCAGGCCGCCAGGAACGTGTCGCAGGGCCTTTCGCGGCGGCATGGGAAGGCTGCCGCGAGGGAGGCCTCGTTGTAGTGCTGGTCCTCGCTGTCCTGACGGTGGGTGTCATGGCGGCCGAGACGGGGGACCGAAAGCCTGCCGGCGGGCCGGGGCCGCGAGGCCTGTTCCATCCGCAGGACGCCAGAGCCTGGGACAAGTCAGACCACACGTTCGTCTGGCGCGAGGCGTGCGGGAACAGCATGGACGACCACCGGTTGGCCGGCGGGTTCGAGTGGGAAGGCGACTCGCGGAACTTCATCGCCCTTGGCGACGGATGGGTGCGGGGCCGGCGACGCGGCGGCCTGTTCATGCTCTCCTTCCCCGACGGCAACGTGCTCAGCGCCGAGTGGAAGGTCAACTGGCCCAACGGGCACGTGTGGCGAATCCGGTACGCCCTGACCGACGCCGCGGCCGCCCACAGCACCAACGGCCTGACGTTCACGGTGACGGCGACCGACGGGTCGGGCAAGCGGCACACGCTCGTCGAGCGGGTCTTGAAGCCGCGCGATGAGCACGTTTACGACGAAGCGATCCGCTTCACCTTTGCCGCCAAGACGATCACCTTCACCCACGACAACCTCGGCAAGGAGGTGTGGGACGTCCTGTGGATGCACCCGGATGGGCTGGTGGTTCCGCCACCCGGCGCGATGCGCCCTGCTGCCAAGCCTGCGCCGAAGCCGGCGCCTCGACCGGCGCTCACCGAGGCGTCCGTGGCGGCCTTGCGGGCGGCGGTGGAGGACCTGAGCCGCACGTTCCCCTCCCGTTATCCGCGCGGCAGGCAGTTTCTGGCCCGGATTGCCCGCATCCGGGAGCGCGTGGCCGAGGCGAAGGCGGACGAGGAGGCGAACCTGGCGCGCGAGTTTGTGGCCCTGCGCCGCGAGGCGCTCGCCGCCAACCCGCTGGTCGGCGGCCGGCCCATCGTGTTCGTGGTCCGGCGCCAGTACCGCAGCAGTTTTCACGCCATCGACACGCTGTTTCACACGGGCGAGCAGAACACCGCCCGGTTCGAGGGCGGCGGGGCGATGAAAACCATCGACCTCGCCACCGGCAAAGTGACGACGCTGGTGGACGTGCCCGAAGGCGTCGCCCGCGACCCGGACGTGCACTTCGACGGCAAACGGATCGTCTTCGCCATGCGCCGCACCATCAAAGAGGACTACCACATCTGGGAGATTGGCGCAGACGGCGCCGGCCTGAAGCAACTGACCTTTGCCGAGGGCGTCAGTGACTTCGGCCCCATCTACCTGCCCGACGACAGCATCGTCTTTTCGTCCACACGCGAGCCGAAGTACAACATGTGCAGCCGCGACATCGCCGCCAACCTCTTCCGTATGGAGCCGGACGGGGCCAACATCCACCAGATTACCAGGAACACGTTGTTCGACAACCACGCCGACCTGCTGCCAGACGGACGCATCCTGTACGCCCGGTGGGAGTACGTGGACCGCAACTTCGGCGACGCCCACAGCCTGTGGACCGTCGGCCAGGACGGGACAAACCAGGCCATCTTCTGGGGCAACAACACGGCCTCGCCGGGCGCGGTGTTCAACGCGCACCTCATTCCCGGAACGCATCGGATCCTTTGCATCCTCGGCCCGCACCACGACCGGCTGTGGGGGGCGCTGGGCATCATTGACCCGTCTCTGGGCATGGACGGGCGGGGGCCGATCCTGCGCACCTGGCCCGCCGACGCCATCAACCTGGCCAGGGCCGGCGGGCCGTTCGACTGTGATTCCTACGCCCGGGTGCGGCCCAAGTACGAGGACCCCTGGCCCCTGAGCGCCAAGCACTTCCTCTGCTCGCGCATGACGGGGGTGGGCGAGCAGATGGGCATCACCCTGATCGACGTCTTCGGCAACGAGGCTCTGCTGCACACCGAAGGGCCGGGCTGTTACGACCCGATGCCGGTCGGACCGCGGCCGCGCCCGCCGGTTATCCCCCCGCGGCGTGACTTTTCCGACGCCCCGGGCCTGCTCTACGTCATGGACGTGTACCAGGGGACGCACATGCGCGGGGTCGAGCGCGGAACGGTGAAGCGGCTGCGCGTTGTCGAGTCGCCCGAGAAACGGTTCTGGTCGCCCGGCAGTTGGAACGGCCAGGGCTACACCGCGCCGGGCATGAACTGGCACAGTTTGGAGAACAAGCGGATCCTGGGCACCGTGCCGGTGGAGGAAGACGGGTCGGCGTATTTCGTGGTGCCGGCCGAACGGTTCGTCTACTTCCAGTTGCTCGACGCCGACGGCATGATGATCCAGTCGATGCGAAGCGGAACGGTCCTGCAACCGGGCGAGCGGACCGGATGCGTCGGCTGCCACGAGGATCGCCTCACGGCCCCGCCGAACCACCAGAGCCTGGCCGTGCCGCGACCCCCGCGAAAACTGGAACCCTGGCACGGCCCGCCGCGCCTCTTCAGTTACATGGCCGAGGTCCAGCCGGTCTTCAACCGGCACTGCCTGGGGTGCCACGACTACGGCAAAAAGGGCGCACGGAAACTGATCCTGGCACCCGACCGGACGACGTGCTTCAACGCATCGTACAACGAACTCTGGCGAAGGAAGTACGTCCGGTGCGTCGGCGGCGGGCCGGCCCCGGTCCAGCAGGCCTACTCGTGGGGCGCCCACGCCAGCAAACTCGTCCGGACCCTCCGCAGCGGCCATAACGACGTCCGACTCAGCCCCGAGGAACTCGACCGCATCGTCACCTGGGTGGACCTGAACGCGCCGTACTACGCCCACTATGCGTGCGCTTACCCGGACTCGCTCACCGGCCGCTGCCCGCTCGACGGCGGGCAACTCCGGCGCCTGACCGAACTGACGGGCGTGCCTTTCGGCCGCCTGAAGGGTCATGGCAGCAATCGCGGGCCGCAGGTCAGTTTCGACCGGCCCGAACTCAGCCCCGCTCTGGCGAAGTTCAACGACAAGGGCGACCCGAAGTACGCCGAAGCCCTCGCCATCATCCGCTCCGGGCAGGAGATGCTCCGGAAACGCCCCCGCGCCGACATGCCCGGCTTCGTTCCGTGCGAGACCGACCGGCGCCGCCAAGCCAAGTACGTGGCGCGCCGCCGCATCGAGGCGGATAGCCGCCGGGCCATCCGCGAGGGAACCAAACGCTACGACGCCACTTTGCGCGGCGGGTCGCCCGACCCGCCGCGCGGCAAGTGAACAGAACTTGCCTGAACACGCTCCGTACTACTACGCTACGTTCCTCCTTGCAAGCCGCCTGGGGGCCGATTACGATGAGCGCCGGCGCCGGATGGGCGGAAGGCGAGTCGCCCCGGGCGCCGGCGGTTCCGTGTGCCCATGGACGAGACCCGGATCATCGAGAGGGCGAGCCGGCGATGGCTCCTCCGGCCTGCCGCGGCCGAGCCTCTGCTGGCCGACGGCTGGCCGATGGACGATCCCGGCCGCCTCACGCCCGTCAAGCGCGGTCGCAGGCGGACCGTTTCCCGTCTCGAGGCCGCCGGCGGCGGGTACTACGTCAAGACCTTCCAGCCCGTCGGGCCGCTCCGGCGCCTGCGGGCCCGTCTCGGCATGGGCCCCGGTCGGCGCGAATGGGACGCCCTGCTGGTCGCGCGTGCGGCCGGGCTGGACGTGCCGGAACCCGTGGCCCTCGCTCTGGGCGCCGAGGAAGCGCTCGTCACGAGGGAGATCGCCGGCGGGCAGCGGCTGGACGAGTATCTGTTCGAGCGTTACTTCGAGCCCCCACCGGCCGACCCGCCGTACCCAGGAGCCCGACCGCCGGAACTCGTCGCGGCCTTTCGCCGCCGACGCCCACCACCGGAAGGCACGATCGACCCGACCGCACTGGCCTACAACCTCGCGCACCTCGTGGCACGCCTCGCCGAGGCCGACCTCTACCTGCCCGACCTGCATCCGGGAAACCTCCTGATACGCGGCCGGCCCCCCCAATGGCGGCTCAGCCTCCTCGACCTGGCCGAGGCCGTCCGTCCCGCGCCGCCCGAAGCCCTCCTCCAACACCTCATGCAACTGGAACACTTCTTCGAGCCAATCGCCGGCGCCTCGGAGCGGTTGCGGTGCCTGGCGCGACTGAGGGAACTGACGGACGACGCACCGAGCGCCCGCGACGTGGCGCGCGCCACCGACGTCTATCGCCAACGGTTCTACCCTCGGCGCGACCGTCGCACACGCCGCCGCTCGAAGTACTTCCGCCGCATCACGGCCGGGCCGTGGCGCGGCTGGGCCACAGCCGATTGGGCCGAAGCGGTCACGGCCTTCCTGAACGCGGGGCGCGGAGACGACCCCCTTGCCGGCGCCCGTGCCACGGCGATCAAAGAGGGGCGCACATCCAGCGTCTGGCGGGTGCAACTCGACGACGGGCGCAGCCTCATCGTCAAGCGCCACAACCGGGCGGCCGAGCGAAACGCCGGCCCGGGCCTGGCCCGGCCCTCGCGGTCAACAAGGGCGTTTCGGCGCGGACACGCGCTGCTCGTTCGCGGTATCGCGACGGCCCGGCCGGCGGCGGCAGTGGACCTCAAGCGGCACGGCGCGCCCGCCGACACGCTCCTTCTGACCGAACCGGTCGCCGGCGCTCAGCCGCTGTCCGACTGGCTTCGCGCCGAGCCGCCCGCCGCCGACCGGCGGCACGTCACCTGGAAACTGGCCCGGATGATCCGGCGGATGCACGAGGCGGGCCTCACGCACCGCGACCTCAAAGCCCCCAACATCCTCATCGCGCCGGCGCCGGACTCGGCGCCGCGACCCGTCTTGGTGGACCTGGACGGTCTGCGGCTCCTGCGGCAAGTTTCGGCAAGAAGGCGGGCGCGCGACCTGATGCGTCTGAGCGTCAGCCTCCAGGAGTGGGGCGTGGCCCGCCGGACCGACCGGCTCCGGTTCCTCCGGACTTACCTTCAGCGTCCGGGGTGTCCGGCGCCGATAACCGTGCTGTCGCGCCGGCGAGGGAACGCCGAGGCGGCCCGGCGTTTGCGCCGGTGGTGGCGCCGCATCGCCCGCGCCGGCCGGCGCAAACGCGACACACTCCGCCGCAAGTACGGCCACCTGGGAACGGCATGAACTTCTCGCGAACGTTGATCATCAAGCCGTCGTCGATGGGCGACGTCGTTCAGGCCCTGCCGGTTCTGACGGCGCTGAAGGAGGCCTACCCGAAGGCCCACGTCTCGTGGCTGGTGGCCCGCCCGTTCGCGGGCATCCTGGAAGGCCATCCGCGTCTCGACGATGTGCTGATCTTCGACCGCCGCCGCTTCGCTCGCTTTACGCTGAGCGCGACGGTCGCCGCCGAGTTCCTCGCCTTCCTTCAGGACCTCCGCAAGCGGCGGTTCACAACGGTCATCGATCTGCAAGGCCTGCTGCGCAGCGGCGTCTTCGCGCTGGCGACGGGTGCGCCGACGCGGGTCGGCTTTCGCGAGGCCCGCGAAGGGGCGCCGCTCTTCTATACGGACGAGGTCTCGGTCGGGCACCGAGACATGCACGCCGTCGAGCGGTACCTGGCGGTGGCGCGGCGGTTGGGTCTGGAGATGCCGAAAGCGACGGATCATCTGCCGGTGTCGGCCGAGGCGCGTGCGGCGATTCGCGGACGCCTGGCCGAGATGGACCTGGGCTCCGGCGAGCCATACATCGTCGCATGTGCACACGCCCGGTGGCCGACCAAGCAGTGGCCGCCCGAACGATTCGCCCGGGTCCTGGACGAGATGCGCAGCGAGACGGGCGCCCGGGCGGTGCTCGTCGGCAGCGCCGACGCCGTCGCCAACGCTCAGACCATCGGCGACCGAATGGCCGAGCGGCCTATTGACCTCACGAACCGGACCACGTTAAAAGAATTGGCGGCCGTCATCGCCGAGGCAAGAATCATGGCGACGAACGACTCGGGCCCGATGCACGTGGCCGCCGCCGTCGGAACGCCGGTCGTGGCCATCTTCGGCCCGACCAATCCGGACCGCACGGGGCCTTACGGCCCGGGCCATCGGGTGCTCGCGGGACGGGCCGCGTGCAGTCCCTGTTACCGTCGCCAGTGCCTATACGGCGGCGAAACGGGGGCACTGTTGTGTCTGACGAACATCACGCCGGAGGCTGTGACCGAGCAACTGCTTGAGGCGTGGCACGACGCCGACCCGCGCTAGTCGCGGCCGCACGTCGCACTCAAAGGGGACGACCGTGCCATTTCGGGCGGGATGGGACAAGACGAAGGCATGGTTCATCCACCTGCTGCACCTGGACGAGTCGGCTCACAGCATTGCGCTGGGGGCGGCGATCGGCGTCTTCATCGCCATGACGCCGACGATCGGGTTCCAGATGCTGCTGATCTATTTCATCGCGTCGATTTTCAGGGCCAACCGGGTTGCCGGCGTCCCGATGGCGTGGATCACGAACCCGGCAACCATCTTGCCGATCTACTCATTCAACCTGCTGGTTGGCATAAAGGTTGTCGGCGGGTCGGAGGCAATGCGTGAGGAGTTCGAGCAGGCGCTCCAGGGCATCATGAACAAGGACCTGCCCTGGTGGGACCTGGTCAAGCACTGGTGGGACGTCGTCATGCACGTCACGCTGCCGCTGTGGGTCGGTTCGATCGTGGTCGGCGCGGTCTCCGGGGCGGTGGCCTACGCCGTCATGTACTATCTGATCACCGTGTACCGCCGCCATCACCGGCATCATCTGCAATTGGAGGCGGCGGCGCAGCGCGCAGCCGACGACGCCGTCGCGGCTCGCCGCGAAGACACCGGGGCCACGGATGACCCCGACGGTGCGGGGAACCGGGGACCATGAGCACGCACTTCGCCATCATCGGCAACGGCGCCGCCGGATACCGGGCCGCCAAGGCCATCCGCCGCGCCGACGGCGACGCTCAGGTCAGCATCTTCACCGAGGAACGTTACCCGTTCTACCTCCGCCGACAACTCGGCGAGTTCCTCTCCGGAAACCTGACCCTCTCGGAGGTCATCTTCCAAAGCCGCAACGCCTACCGCCGCGAGAGGATCGACCTGTTCCTGATGACCGAGATCGCCTCGGTCCATCCGCCAGACCACGCCGTGGTCTTCGCCTCGGGCCAGCGAGTCCGGTACGACCGCCTCCTCATCGCCACCGGCACACGCGCCGTCCCGCTCGGGATCCCCGGCCTGGACCTGGAAGGCGTGACGACGTTCGACACGCTCACGCAGGCCCAGGAGGTCCACGCCACGGTGAACGACGTGCGGCAGGCGGCCATCCTGGACGAAGGCATCATCGGCCTGACGCTGGCCGAGAGCCTTGCCGGCCGCAGTATCCAGGTAACGCAACTGGTGGGCGGCGAGCGGTTCTGGCCGGAGATGCTCGACGAGCAGACCAGCGTCCTGGTGGAGGGCGCCCTCGAACAGGGAGGTGTGACGCTTCGCCGGAACACCCAGGCCCGCGCGGTGATCGGCGCGGGTGGCAGGGCCATCGGCATCGAGGCAGCCAACGGCGAGACGTTCCCGGCGGAACTGGTGGCCTGCGGATGCCGCCGCCGGCCCGCCATCGGCTTCACCAAAGGCTCCGGCATCGAGATCGGCCGCGGCATCCATGTGGACGAGGCCCTGCGGACCAGCCAACAGGACGTGTTTGCGGCAGGCGACGTGGCTGAACCGGCAGCCTTAGACGACTTCGGCCAACAGGGCGCTGCCTTCTGCTGGCAGCGGGCCTGGGCTCAGGGCGCCTTGGCCGCAGCCAGCATGCTCGGCACCCGCGCCGAGCCCGTCTTTGAGGCGGTCCGCCTGCGCACCGTGGTCTTCGGCCAAGACCTGGCCGTCATCGGGCACGGCCACCTGGCGCCAGGAGGCAACACCCAAGTCCTCGAACTCCACGACGAGCCGAACGTTTATCGCCGTCTCGTCTTCAAGAGCGACGTGCTTGTTGGGGCCATCGTGTTCGGCACGGGAGAAACCGTGCATGAACTCAACCACCTGGTGGCCGAGAAGGCGCCGCGCAGCGAGGCCGAAAGCGCCCTGGCCATGGCCACCACGGCCTCCAAAACGGAAGTGCTGCCGACGACGTTCGCGCGGCACTGCCCGATCTGCGCCGCCGAACTGGTGGTGCATCACGGCACGCGGGCCGGCGCGGTCCTGCGGTGCGGCGTATGCAACACAGACCTGGTGGTTCGCTGGGACGGCGAGCGCGGCTGGCTCGAGACCCGACGGCCGTGAGGCCGGCGCCACCCCACGCGCCGGGCAAGCCCGGCGGCTAAATATCACGATGGCAAGCGAGCAGCCCCATCTCGTGCTGGCGTCGAATTCGCCGCGGCGGCGGGACCTCCTGCGCCGGGCCGGGTACCGGTTCGACGTCAGGCCGCCCCCCGTCGGCGAGGGAGCCGTGAAGGTGGACCGACCGCCGGGACCGTACGTTGAGAGCCTCGCGTACCTCAAGGCGACGGCGGCCATCGAGGCGCACGGTCTCGCGGACGGCCTGGTCCTCGGCGCCGACACGGCCGTGGAACTGGGCGGGCGGCTCCTCGGCAAGCCGGCCGATGAAGCCGACGCCCGCAGGATCCTCTCCGACCTCAGCGGCACCCGGCACCGCGTCGTGACGGGCCTGGCGCTGGTGGACCTCGGGACCGGGCGGAGACTGTTGGCCCACGACATCACGCGCATCCGCATGGCCGCGATGACGCCCGAGGAGATCGAGGCATACGTCGCCGGCGGCGAGGCCCTGGGCAAGGCCGGCGCCTACGCGATCCAGGAAACCGGCGACCGCTATGTCGAAGAGGTGGACGGCAGTTTCACAAACGTCGTGGGCCTGCCGATGGAACTGCTGGAGCGGATGCTGAAGGCGGCAGGGTATGACCCAAAGGTCTTTCGCGATGCGTGATTCGATCACCCCGGGGCTTGCGCTGGTGCTGGCGGTGGCGATGCTCGGCTGCGACGGCGAGCCGCCCGCTCCCCCGCCAAGCCCCGACCGGCCCCAGCGTCTGCCGACGGCAACGATCCGCGTCGGACGCGTGTCTCTGACCGTCGAGATCGCCGATGACGAGGCCGAGCGGCAGAAGGGGATGATGTTCCGCGAGCGCCTCGCCGACGACGAAGCGATGCTCTTCGTGTTCGACCGGGAGGCGAACCTGCGGTTCTGGATGAAGAACACGCCGGTGGACCTCGACCTCGCGTACATCGCCGCCGACGGCACGATCACGCAGGTCGAACGCATGAAGGCCCACGTCCTCGACCACGTTTACAGCCGCGAGCCGGTCCGCTTCGCCCTGGAAGTGCCGGCCGGGTGGTTCGAGCGCCACGCCATCGGCGTCGGGACAAACGTCACCATCCCCGCCGACATTGGCCGCGCAGCGCCGCCGTGAGGAAAAAGGTACCAGGTACCTTTTTGGCCAAAACGGCCTTTTTGCTACCAAGAACGCGGAAAAGAAAAAAAGGTACCAGGTACCTTTTTTCTGTCGGCCGCGGCTTACCGCGCCACTGGTGAACAGGTGCTTGCAGCCGAGGCCCAACGCCCTACAATAGACCGCAAACACGCGGACCGCACTCACGGAGAAATCGTCATGGCAGAAGACGACACGAACACGGGCGGAGCCGACCGGCCGGAGAAACAGCCGTACGGCCCGGGCATGCTGATCATCTTCGGCATCGGGTTCCTGGCCCTCGGTGGCTACGTGCTGTATGCCGTGTACCTGGGAGGCGAGGCCGAGGCCTGGGAGAAAGATGAAGAACACTGGAAGATCTACTTCAACTGGGGGGGGGCCGCCGCTGCCGCTGTTATCGGCATCTACTGTGTCATCCTGGCGGCGATCCGGTCGAAGAAGGGGATGCCCGATGCGGCCGCTCCTGCGCCGGAACGAGTCCGTATGGACGAGCCGCCGTCCGACTCGGGCGCCGCCGAAGCCGAGCCCCCGGACGCTCCCGCGGACGAGGCAGGACCCGAGCCGCCGACATCGGACCAGTAGTGTTCCGTGCCCTTAGTCAGCGCGGTGCCACTGGCTGCTTGCCAGCCAGTGTGTGGCGGGCAACGGGAAGGCACTGGCGGACTTTTTCGCCAGTGGCACCCGCCGCGCGTGCTCCTCGCGCGGTGGGCGCGGAGACCCACCGCGCAATACTCCGAGTGATGCTCGTATAATGCATTAGTCGGCGCGTGCGGCGTCGAACCTGTTGGAGGGCGGCCGATGAGCCGCGGTGCGAAAATCGCCGTCATCATAGCCATCGTCGTGGCCGCCGGGATGCTGATCGTTGGCGGCCTCGTGGCGGCAGGCCTCGGGTTGTTCTGGTTCCGCGCCGGGGTGCGCGACGAGGCCGGCCGGCAGCAAGTCGTCATGGCCCGCGAGAAGGCGCTCATCGAAGAGGCCGAAGCGCAGGGGACACGCGCTGCCCTGGAGAGGGCCGACGAGGGCACCGCCGCCACGAAGGCCGACGCCAGACCCCTGGCCGAGCGCCGCCAGGAAGCCATCGCGCGCGGCGTGGCGTACCTCGTGAAGGAGCAGGCGCAGGACGGCTCCTGGGGAGAGGGCAACGTCGGCATCACGGCCCTGTGCGCCGACGCGCTGCTGTGGTGCGGCAAGACGGCCAAGGATGAACCCGTCCGCCGGGCGATCCGGCACCTCTTGAAGTACCAGCAGCAAGACGGCGGCATCTACGACGTGGGCCTCAGGACCTACACCACCAGCATCGCCTTGATGGTGCTCGTCAAGGCCGACGCCAACGCCTACGCCGACGCCATCGAGAACGCCAAGGCCTACCTCATCAAGCACCAGTGGGACGAGGCCGAAAGCATCGACAAGGGCAACCCCTGGTACGGCGGGCACGGGTACGGCAAGCACGAGCGGCCGGACCTCTCGAACACGCAGTATTTCGTGGAGGCGATGCACGAGGCGGGCGTGCCGAAAGACCATCCCCTGTGGAAGAAGGTGGTGGTCTTCGTCAGCCGGACGCAGGACCGCAGCGAATCGAACGACCAGGTGTTCGTCGGGACCGAGAGCGGCGGGATGATCTACTCGCCGAACGCCGGCGGGGAATCCAAGGCCGGCACGGTCGATCTGCCGAACGGGAAGAAGGGCCTCAAGGCCTACGGCTCGATGACCTACGCGGGCTTTAAGAGTTTCATGTACGCGGACCTGGCGCGCGACGACCCGCGAGTTCAGGCCGCCATGGATTGGGTCCGCCGGCACTGGACGTTCGAGGAGAACCCGGACCTCGGCCAGCAGGGCCTGTTCTACTACTACGAGACCGCCGCCAAGGCCCTGAAGGCCTGGGGCGAGGACACAATCCTCGATGCCCGACGCCGCAACCACGACTGGCGGTCGGAACTCTCGGAGGCCATCCTTCGCCGCCAAAAGAGCGGAGGCTTCTGGACCAATGAGGCCGACCGCTGGTTCGAAGGGTTCCCGCCGGTGCCGACCAGTTATGCGCTGATCGCCCTGGCCCACTGCCGGACGTGAACGAGCCCGGCGCGTTCGAGCCCGGCGCGTTCGAGCCGGGAGCGGGAGTTCCCGGCCACGTTCATTCGCGGCGAGACGTGCCATCGCGGCGGCATCTGAGATGTAAGATGTCAGATTTGAGATTTGAGATCTCAGATCTCAGATCGAGAAGGAGAACCGTCCCGGAGACAACCATGCGTCACGCCGCTCGTGTCCTGCTTACCCTGCTCGCCGCCGGTGCGCTGGTCTCGTTGGCGCCGGCGAAAGAGCCCGCCGCCAAGGACGTGATCATCAAGACCCTGCCGGGCATCGTGGTCGATACGAAGGCGCGCGAGGTCCGCCTCGAAGGGACGGTGTGCCTTCAGGAGGGGGCCCTGGAACTGTTCGTGTGCAGCGAGGGCACCCGCGAACACGAGAGCGTTATCGTGGTGAAGGCGAAGCCGTCGCACGTGACGTTCGCGCTCGCGCTGCTGGGGCTTCCTCCCGGGAAGCCGGGGTTCGTGACCGAGGGCGGTGCGTTCAGCCCGCCCGCCGGCGAGGTCGTCACCATCACGGCCCGCTTTACGCCCAAAGGCGGCAAGCAGAAAGAGGTCCCCGCGTGGAAACTCCTGCGCCTGTCGGGAATGGAAGAAGGCCTCGACCGGCCGTTCGACTGGGTCTACATCGGCCGGCCCGAAGCCGACGCCATGAAGGCCGCCGACCGCGAAGGCACGGTCGTGTGCATCGCCAACTTCCTCGAGGCCGTCATCGACGTGCCGTTCGAGTCCACCAGCGTCAACAGCAACCTCGCCTACGAGGCGAATCCCCGCGTGGTCCCGAAGCCCGGCACGCCCGTCGAACTGATCATCCGCCCGACCGGCCGCCGCATCGAACCCAAGAAGGTCCAGGCGGAGGTCGTCCTCAAGAAGGGGGCGCCACCCGAACTCGACGGCCGGCCGATGAGTCTGGAAGCACTCAAGAGCGCCGTCAACGGCATGCCGGCCGTCATCCGCACGACCGTCCTGCGTGCCGACCCCGACGAGCGGTTCGGCCGCGTCATGCAGGTCAACGACATCCTGCGCGACGCCCTGATGCGGGTCCGCCTGGTGGTCTTGAAGCCCCCATCCGCTGCGCCCGGGCAGACGGGGCCGCCGCTCGAGATCGTCGTCACGGCCGACGAGAAGGTCCGCCTGGGCGAGACGTCGCTCGCGCCCAAGGAGTTCTGCGCCAAAGTCAAGGACCTGCTGAAGGGGGCGAAGCGAGTCCGCCTGAAGGCCGACGCGAAGGCGTCGATGAAAACCGTCGCCGAGGTCATGGCCGCCGTCCGCGACCAAGGCGCCGCCGTCTCGCTGACCACGAACGCGCCGGGCAAGCCCGGCGGCTAACACGGCCTCGCGCCTATTCAACGCACATCACGAACGCGCCGGGCAAGCCCGGCGGCTAACACGGCCTCGCGCCTATTCAACACACATCACGAACGCGCCGGGCAAGCCCGGCGGCTAACACGGCCTCACGCCTATTCAACGCACACCACGAACGCGCCGGGCAAGCCCGGCGGCTAACACGGCCTCACGCCTATTCAAGGCACACCACGAACACGCCGGGCAAGCCCGGCGGCTAACACGGCCTCGCGCCTATTCAACGCACATCACGAACGCGCCGGGCAAGGTCGGCGGATAACATGGCCTCGCGCATATTGCTCGCCGGGCAAGGTCGGCGGATAACATGGCCTCACGCACACTGAAGGCACACGACGAACACGGCCTCGCGCATATTGCTCGCCGGGGTTACTCGGGGCCGCGTGCAATCCACGTCCGGAAGTCCTCGCCGATGTCGCCGCGATCCTTATATCGCTGCATGGCGATGCGGCAGTGGCAGGGCCGGTCGTATGAGACGCGCGCGAGCGCGCCCGCCAAAATCTCGGGCAGGCGTTCGGCGGCCCGGTCGCCTTCGGCCAGTTCCTCTTCGGTGGCCATCCCCTCGAACAGCACGCCCGGCCGATACGGCCGCTGCTTGACGCCCTCGGCCGGATTGACGACCCAGGCGAGCGGCGCGTAACACATCGCCAGTTCGCGCGCCAGGGCAAACTCCGGCGCGACCGTCATCCCGACCACCGTGCCGCCCTGCGACGCAAAGAGGCGAATCTCGGCCGGCGTCTCGAGCCGCGGTCCGTCGGTGCAGACGTAGACGCCTCTTGCGACGTGTGGCGCGCCGGCCGCCTCGAGCGCCGCTGCCAAGGCCAGCCGCACCGCCGGGCAAAACGGCTCGCTGTGCCTCAGGATGCCCAGTCCGGTTCCCTCGAAGAACGTTTTCGCGCGGCCGGTGGTCTTGTCGAGAATGTCGTGGGGCACGACGAACGTCCCGACCGCCAGGTCCGGATCAATCCCGCCGCAGGCGCAGGTCGCGAGGACCAGGTCGGCCCCGAGGTCCTTGAGCGCCCAGAGGTTGGCCCGGTAGTTGACGCTCCAGGCTCCGGTCTGGTAGCCCTTCTCGCCGTGTCGCGTCAGCAAGAGGGCCTCCCGCCCGCCGGGAAGGACCGCCTGGAACACCGGCCGCGACGGGCCGAACGGGGTGTCGCGCTCCCGGCCGCCCGAAAGTCGGACGCCGGACCCCTCTCGCAGGACGTGCCAGAGGCCGCTGCCGAGAATGACGGCCGCCGGCGCCGGGGCCAGGGCCGTCACGGGTCCTCCTCCGCGTCGGGAAGGTCGGAGGCGTCGAACTCGGCCTCCAGTTGCTGCATGAAGGCGCGTGCGGCAGCCAGGCGGCTCTCGGCCAGGCGGCGGGCCGTCTCCAGGTTGAACGCGTCGCGGACCCGCGCCTCCCAGTACCCGTACTGCTCGCGCCGCCGCCAGGCCCGGACGGTGTCTTCGACGGCGCGGCCTTCAAGGACGTATCGCCTGAGGTCGCGCCAGACGCCCAGTGTGCCGATGTCGTCGAGGCTATCGGCGTCGGAGAGGATCTTCGCCTCCGGCAGGTCGATGCCGGCGTCGTGGGCGCGGCGGATGATCTCCTGGATCAGGTCCAACTGGCGGGGCGGCACCTTGCCCTGGAGCCGGTCGCCGGCCAGTTCGGCGCTGTACTCTTTGACGTCCTCGGCGCTCATGGTGGCGGCGGCGTAGACGGTGGACGTCCGCCGCTCCTCGTCCAGCCGCACGGTGGCCGCCTGGTGGAACAGCGCCGCTACCTGAAGCGCAAAACGGTCGATCCGCCACGAGCGGACCTCCGCGCAGGTCGAAAGGCGGTCGCCTACGCGCATGACCCGCAGGGCGTGGTCGAACAGGAAGGCGTCCTCCCGCCCCAGTGGCGACCGGCCGATAAGCACAACGCGGGCCGTCTCGACGATGGGTTCGATCTCAGGCACCGCCCGCCCTCGTTTTCCCTCACCCTCTTATCGGTCAGGGCGCCGGCGTCTGATAACGAGAATTGCGCTGCCTGGCCTCGAACCCGGCCCCTTCGATCAGCCGGCGAAGCATCTCCGGCGAGGCACGGTGCACGCACCCGGTGGCGGCCACGACGTTCTCCTCGATCATCGTCGAACCCAGATCGTTCGCGCCGAACGCGAGAGCCACCTGCCCGATCCTCGGCCCCATCGTCACCCACGAGGCCTGGACGTTTGGGATGTTGTCCAGGAAGATCCGGGCCACCGCCACTAGCCTCAGGTACTCGGCCCCGCCGACGGGCCGCCAGTCGGGACCGAGGTCGCCGCTCGCAGCCAGGGCCGTGTTCGGGGCCTGGAACGGCCACGCGATAAATGACAGAAACCCGCCGCCCGAGTCCTGAAGGTCGCGGAGGCGGGCAAGGTGCTCGATCCGCTCGGCCGGCGTCTCGATGTGGCCGAAGACCATCGTGGCACTGGTCGGCATGCCGAGCGAATGGGCGGCGCGCATCACATCGAGCCACTCGCCGGTCGTGCACTTGTTGGGGCTGATGCTACGGCGGACGCGATCGACGAGGATCTCCGCCCCGCCGCCCGGCAGGCTGTCGAGCCCCGCCGCACGCAGCCGCTCCAGTACCGTCCGGACGGGCAGGTCCGCGCGGCCGGCCATGTAATGGATCTCCGGCGGGCTGAAGCAGTGGAGCAGGATGTTGAACCTGGCCTTGATCTTCCGCAGCAGAGCCTCGTAATACGCCAGGTCCAGCCGCGGCGAGAGGCCGCCCTGCCCGAGGATATGCGTCGCCCCGAGGCGGACGGCCTCGTCGATCTTCGCGAAGAGCGTCTCGGTGTCCAGGACGTAGGCCTCCGGATCGCCCGGCGACCGCCAGAAGGCGCAGAACCGGCACCGGCACTCGCACAGGTTCGAGAAGTTGATGTTCCGGTCGATGGCGTAGGTGCGGTACGGATCGGGATGCAGCCGCCGCGCAATCGCGTCGGCCCGGCGGCCCAGGTCCGGCAGGTCCCCCTCCTCAAGAAGATGCAAGGCCTGCTCGGGCGAGACGCGCTCGTGCTCCGCTCGGCCTCTCATGGATGCCCGCCTCCGCCCGCGCGGGCCATCCGCAGGCGCACGCCTTCGGGCGCCAACCCTTCCTCCACGGCCATCCGGTAGAAGGCCCGGAGACCGTTCCGCTCCTTGGCGCCGAACCCGTACCGCACCTGCTCCATCAGGTACGGCCCGGTCGTGGCGGCCGGGATGTTGAGTTCCCGGGCGGCGCGAGCGGCGAGTTGCTCACGGGCGGCCAGGCCGGAGTCGCGAGCCTGCGACAGCAACTCGACAAGCAACTCGACCGGCCCGTCGGCGCGAGCGACCCAGAAGGCGTAGACAAACGGCAGATGGACGAACCGCTCCCATTCCTCGCCCAGGTCCAGGGCCCACTTGGCTCGGGGCCGCTCCATCACGAGGGCCCGGTCGCCGATGACAACCTCCGCATCGGGCGTGCGTCCAGCCGCAGCGGCCATGTCCTCGGACATCACGAAATGCGGCCGCACGCCGAAACGCCGCGCGAGAATGATCCGCGCCAGGGCGTTGGACGTGTGGCTGGCCGAATCGAGCACCACCCGCCGCAGTTCCTCCACCTCGGCCCAAGCGAACAGGCGGACCGACCCGACGGCCCCCCGGGACCCGATCGCCGCCACCGGCAGCGCCACGAAGCCGGTGGCCCCACCTGCGCGGGCCCGCTCCCCGCGCCCCGCCGCCAAGCGGAAATAATCGATCGACGGCGCCATCGCCACGTCCACCTCGCCGCGCTTCAGCATCCCCGCCAGTGCGCTCGGCACCCCGGTGCGCAGCGCTACGTCCTCACGGCCCGCCAGGCCGTGCGTAAGCGGCCAGGCGTTCAGGAACTTCACTGTGCCGATCCTGATCGGTTCGGACATTGCACCTCCTCGCGGCGGAACCGACCATTATAGGTGCGGCCGCGCGCAGCCACAAGTTCGCCCGTGCCGGTGGGTGGGCACACCGTACGTTCTTGGCAGGGTGGCACCGGGGGCGCTAAACAGGTGCGGAGACCCGCCGCGCAGCACCCACGCCCGTGCGCGGCGGGTGTCCCCACCCGCCGCGCCACGCGAATGCAAGCCGTGCCGGTTGACAGCCGGCCGCCGGTGGCCTAAAGTAACCCTCGGCCGAGACATGGACGCAGCCGCGCGGGGAGGCGCCGGCGCCATGAACCCACGACACCCCATCCTTCATCTCGCCTGCGTGGCGGTTATCACGCTCGGGGCCGGCTGCGCCAAGAAACCGCACCTGTCGCGCGAGGACCAGATCCGCCTCCTGATGACGCGAAACCGCGACCTGGCGCAGAAACTGCTCGCCGCCGAGCAACGCGCGGCCGACCTCGAGCGCAGCGGCGCCAAGCCCACCCCGGCCAAGCCGCACTCCGAGGACTCCTTCCGCTCCGTCGCCATCCGGTTCGGCCCGCACACCGGCGGCCTCGACACCGACGGCGTGCCGGGCGACGAGCGCCTGAAGATCATCGTCCAGCCCCTCGACGCCGAGGGCGACATCGTCAAACGGGCAGGACGGCTGGCGATCGAGGCCTTCGAGCCGCAGGACAACGGCAAGCCGCACAAACCCTATCACCGGTGGGAACTCGGGCCCGAGCAACTTGCCGAGACGTGGATCGGCAGCCTCGGCATCCGCGGTTACGTCGTGAAATGGCCGTGGCCCGGCGGCCGGATGCCCGAGGGCGAGACGCTCCTGCTGCGGGCCACGTTCACGACGCTCTCGGACGAGGCGCTCGTTACCGAGGACGAGTTCACCGTCATCAAGCCCCCGGTCCCGGACGCCGAGACGCCATAAGAAACCACGGCCCGCCGAGGCGAGCCGTGGGTCATGTCGCAGCGTTGTGCGCGGCGGGGCTATTTGATCTTTTCGGGCATCCCCGGGATGGTCTCGAACCGCTTGAGCGCCCCGCCGGGGTACCGGCGTTCGGGTTCTCGCTCGCCCGGCAACCGCTCGACGGGCGGCACCTGGCCTTTCGTCTCCTCGGCCCGCTTCGCCAGTTCATCCTTCGTCTCGTAGTACTTCTCGACGACGAAGGCTTTGTCGTCGAGGACGAAACGGAAACGGACCGGGTCAAGCGGGTCGTCGTAGATGTAAAACATTTCGCTGACGGGCCGGTCAGCAGCCGGGTCATCCGGCCCGGCCTGAGCGCTGCTGCTCAGGATGGCCGTAGGCTCGCCGAGCAACTCGACGACCTCGGCCTGGCTCATGCCGACCTCGACGTCGGCATACATCTCCTCAAGTCCCGGGCGTTGGTACCAGCAACTCGTCGCCGCCAGGCCCCAGACCGCCAGTGTCGCCAGAACGTACCGATTCACACGCATGCGTCCATCCTTTCAGGCCCCGCATAGGAAGACATCCCCCGTCCCGCTACGTGCCGGGGACCTGTCCCTCGCGGTGGTTTTCCCAAGGTCTTTCCGGGTTCTGCCAGGATTTTCCGATAACCTTCTTGTCGGCGTCGAATGCGATTTCAACTTTCGTCAGATCGCGGGGGTCGTCGCGGGTGTAAACCCACTGCCCCTCAAACTCATATCGGGGACTCCCGAGGACTTTCTTCACTTCATCTGCCGAGTGGCCGAGCGAGACGGCCTGGTAGTTCTTCCGCGAGAGTTCGCATCCGGCCGCAGACGCGACGACCCCGACCGCCAGAAGCACCCATAGCATCAGCCGCACCATAAGCCTCACCTCGCTGCTGTTACTCCGACGGCTCCCCGATCTTGATTACGCGCTGGGCGAACAGTTTCTCCGTGAACCCGCCCGGCGGGTAGTACGTGGCCTGAACGATCACGGCCGAGCCGGGCTCGAGCACGCTGTTCCACAGCAGCGGAAACACGTACGAGCGGTCCACCGGGTCATAGTACCTGCGGTTGGCCGCCTCGTCCAGGACGGCCACAAACCAGTGCCCCATCCGCTGGCCCCGTTTCTCGCTCGTGCGGCGCAGGTACGCGCAGACCTCGATCCGGTACGACCCCACGGCCTTCGTCGGATCGCCGAACGCATCGAGCGGTTGGAGCCGGACCTCCAGGCCGTCGTCGCCGGGCACCCCGTCGAAGTTCTTGCTCCGCGTGAAGAACCCCACCACGAGGCTCCGTGGGGCGAACATCGTTGCCCACGGCGGAGCGGGCTTGTCCCCGCCCTTCGGCTCAGGCAGCATCGGCGCGCCCGGCGCCTCCTCGGCAGGCTTCAGCGTCGACTCGGTCAACATCAGTTCCCGCAGGCGGACGAGGCCCGACACCAGCCGCTCGCGCTGACCGTCCTGCGGCACGTTCAGCGCTTCAGCGCGCAGGGCATCGGCCAGGTCGACGACCATCTTGTCGCGCTGGAACGTGTCGGACGAGCGGAACGAACCGCACCCCGCCGCCGCCACTGCCGCGAGCCCCGCCAGCACGATTACCCGTCCCAGGCGAGCCGGTGATGAGGAACGTCGCGTCACATGCCACCTCCGGGGCACACTCCAGGTATCAAGGACGGATTATAGGTCCGCCGCACGCCGGGTGTCAACCATTATGAGCGAATCGGGGCGCAGCGCGGCTCGCCGTTTTGCCTTGACCGCGCGCGGGCGGGGCCTAGACTCGGCCGGAGGAGCCACCTCATGTGCGGCATCGCCGGAATCATCCGGACAGACGGCGCCGCGGTCGATACCGCCGTCCTCGGGCGCATGGTCTCGGCCCTCGTGCATCGCGGCCCGGACGAAGAGGGCGTCTGGATCGACGAAAGCGGCGGCGCCGGTCTCGGCGTTCGGCGCCTGGTCGTCATCGACCCGTCCGGCAGCCGCCGGCCCGCGACCAACGAAGACGGCTCGGTGCGCCTGGCGATGGACGGCGAGATCTACAACTACCGCGACCTTCGCGAGCGTCTCGAGGCGTGCGGCCACCGGTTCGCGTCGGCGGGCGACACGGAGGTGCTCGCCCATCTGTACGAGGATGACGGGCCGGGCCTGCTGGCGCGGCTGGTCGGCATGTTCGCCTTTGCCATCTGGGACGCAGGCGCTCGGCGGCTGCTGCTCGCTCGCGACCGCCTCGGCCAGAAGCCGCTTTACTGGCACCGCGGGCCGAAAGGACTGGTGTTCGCAAGCGAACCGGCCGCACTGCTGGAATCCCCCGACGTGCCGCGCGAGATCGACACGCAGGCCATCGGCACGTTTCTCCGCTTCGGTTACGTCCCGGCCCCCGCCACCGGATTTGCAGGAATCCGGAAACTGGAGCCCGCTCACTACCTGGAGTTCGATGCGGCCACAAACCAGGTCACGGGGCCGACGCGGTACTGGGACGTCCCTCGCGGCCCGCCCGACACGGACACGAGTCCGGCCGCGTGGCGCGAACGGCTCCTCGCAACGCTCTCGGAGGCGGTGCGGTCGCGCCTTGCGGCCGATGTGCCGCTCGGGGTGCTGCTTTCGGGCGGGCTGGATTCCTCCGTCGTGGCAGCCCTGGCGGCCGAGCACGTGAGCGGCCAACTCCGGACGTTCACCGTCCGCTTTGCCGAGAGCGGCTGGGACGAATCGGCGTATGCCCGGGCAGTGGCCGAACGGCTCGGCGCCCGGCACACCGAGGTGGACGTCGAGCCAAAGTGCCTGGAGGCGCTCGAGACGCTGGTCCGGCATCACGGCGAACCGTTCGCCGACTCGTCCGGCATCGCCCTCTACTACCTGGCCCGCGAGGCGCGGCGCGACGTAACGGTGGCACTTTCGGGCGACGGCGGCGACGAATCGTTCGGCGGCTACCCGCGACATGCGGCCATGGCGGTAAGCGAGGGGATGGCCGCCGGCACACGGCGGCTGCTGACGCAGTTGGGTCGGCGGATGCCGCCGCGTCCCGGCCGCAAGGGACGATGGAACGCTGCGCGGCGGTTTCTCTCGGCCCTCGACCTGGACCCGCTGCCGCGATACCTCCGATGGCGGTCGCTGTTCTCAAGCGACGACCTGGCCTCGCTGCTCACGCCCGGTTTCGCCGCAGAGGCTCTCGCGGGCGACCCCCTGGAGCGGTGGCGCGCCTGCATCCGCGACCTTGACACGCGGCCGTGGGTGGACCGGGCGATGGCCATCGACCTTGCGGACTACTTGCCGAACGATTGCCTGGCGAAGGTCGACATCGCCTCGATGGCCCACAGCCTGGAGGTCCGCTCTCCGCTGCTCGACCACCGGGTGGTGGAACTCGCGCGGCGGATGCCGGTGGGTTTGAAGTGGCGTCCGCGGCTGGGACGGCTGCCGCAGGGCAAAGCGATCCTCCGCGAGGCGTTCTCCCAAAAAGGGACCAGGAACCTTTTTCTGCCGCAGTGCATCCTGAAGCGCGGGAAGATGGGGTTCGGCGTGCCGGTCGGCCGCTGGCTGGCGTCCGACTACGCCGGCTGGATGCGGGGGATTCTGCTCGATAAACGGACGCTCGGGCGGGGCCTGTTTCGAGGCGAGGCGGTCGAAGCACTCATCGCCGCCCACACATCGCTCCGTGCCGATCACGGCGAGCGGCTGTGGGCGATTCTGTGCCTTGAACTCTGGATGCGGGCGTTTGTCGACAGGCAGGGCGATATAGCCTAAGGCGACCCCATCAGCCACCGATGACCCATTCCCGTTCCTTGATCAGGCCAAGCAAATCTATGCACCGTATTTTCATCTTGGCGCATACGTCGGGAATGTGGGGTCTGCTGAGGCTATAGGTGGGCTTCTCGTTTGTCACAACTGTACACCCATGAACCCGCGCGACTGCGATCACGAAGGCGTCGGCCTCGGTCCGATTAGCCTTGTCCTTGACGAGTTCGCGATACTGCGACAAGATCGCCTTGGTGGCCTCTTGAATCGCCTCGTCCAACTCCAGAGAGAAGCCCTCTTGCCTCTTGGCCCATTCATACGCCTCTGGCTCGACCTTCTTCAATTCAAGGATCACCTCTCGCGGGGCAACAAGCAGTCCTTCGGCGATGGCCTGTTCCATATTGCGCCAAAGAGGCGGAAAATGGGACGGAGGGTACTGCTCCCTCCAGCCGTAAACTATCGAACTCGTATCCATGCTGTACTCAGGCACGCAATCGCCCCGTGTATTCGCTACTCCAGCCTGAGTTCCGCCTCGACCTTTCCCACTAGCTCCGCGTTGACGCCCAATGAGCGAGAAGCATCAACAAGGGTGATTCTGCCCCGGTTGTAGCAAGTCATTACCAAAAGAACAAACGAACGCCCCGCCTTCGTGAGCGGCTCGCGAGCCCAATCACGAAACCCTCCTTTATGCGCGCTGCGCCACGCCTCATACTCCTGCTGAAACTGCTGCCTCTTGTGCCGGTAATGCGCTGCTGAAACGCGCCCGAACGTAAGAAGCCGGCGAAGTAGGGCCTCTTTGCTAACGCTGTACCGCCTAGCAAGGCGCTCTGTGTCTCGGTCAGCCCACTCGCTCGTCCTCGCGTTGTCCCGTACCAATGGCTCTCGCATCAGATACTCTCTGGGCATGAGTGCTGCCGCGGCCACACGGTTACAGAAGACCTCAGTGCGCTGTTCTCGCGAGTCATCTGCTCCATGTTCTTCAAGGTCGCATAGGCCACCGGTGTTTAGCATGAGGTGAGCAATCTCGTGAAACATGCTAAAGGTGCGAGCCGCATATGCGTCGCGGACATTGACTACCACTGCCGGCAGAGGCCTTTCCGCAACTGAGAAGCCGCGCATCTCGCCGGTCTCAATTCCGCTAGCCTGAAAGACCAAGGCGCCGCGGGCCTCAAACGCGGCTCGCCAGTTGTTAAAAGCCACTCGTGTGTTCTGCCATTGAACTTGTTCGTCCAAGCCTATCTCGAGTAGCGCCCGAATCCGCTGCCCCACTTGCTCGGGGTCGTCTCGCAACGAAGCAGTGGGGTCAAACGAAGGGGGAGGCTGCCCAAGGAACTCGTACAGCTCAAGGGCTGTTTCCCTTCGGCCATGGGCCTGTCGGATCTCGAAGCGGAGCCCTGGAGACAGCGCCCTTTCAGGCACATTGGGAAGTCGGCGGAAATCTCGCAGCGGCTGGAAGTCGCGCGGCGGCTCCGGCAGGAAGAAAACCGCCAGCGGTCTCTTGTAAACGCGCGCCAGTGAGCGGAGTTGGTTTATCGTCGGCTGCTTTTGGCCAGCCTCCCAATCCTCCAGCTGCTCGGGCTTGACGCTAGCCTTCCTGGCCGCTTCTTCCAGGTCAAGGCCCGCGCTCCGTCGCGCCCACCCAAGAAGCTCAGGCTCAGCGATTGCTCTTATCCGCTTAGGCATGGCTCACCAGCAAAACAATTCATGCTCGTCCACCACTGCGGCCAGCAGCCCAGTGCCACGTGAGGCCCAACGTCGCTATTATCGTGTATCGCCTCTTATCTTCAACCCTCTCCAGCCCCTTTCCTGAACAGCCCGTCCGGCAACGTGACCGGCTGCTCCCGCAGCCGGCTCGAATGGCGCGCGTCCACGAACACCGGCTGCAAGCAGCCAGTAGCGTCACGCTGCGGGGCCTCAGACGTTAACCTCATCCTCGACGCCGGCGGTGTCCGTGTGGGCGTCGAGAATGGGCTGGACGTGGGCCGCGAGGAACTCAGCGGCCTGTTGCGGTGCGCGGCCGATGAAGCACGAGGGGTCGAGTTCGGCGTCGATGTCCACGTTGGCGAAGGCGGGGTCGGCCTCGAGGCGCTCGAGGAGATCATTCTCGCCGCCTTCAACCTTGACGTTCCGCGCAGCGTCGTGGCTGTGGCGGCGGATGGCCTCGTGGAGGGTCTGGCGGTCGCCGCCCGCCTTGACGGCGGCCATCAGGATGTTCTCGGTGGCCATGAACGGCAATTCCGCCGCAATGTGCCGCGCGACCATCTTCGGATAGACCACCAGCCCTTCGACGATGTTCTGATAGAGCCTCAGGATGCCGTCGGCCGCCAGGAACCCTTCGCCGAGGACGATGCGGCGTGCAGCCGAGTCATCGAGGGTGCGTTCGAGCCACTGCTCGGCGGCCGTCGCGGCGGCGGCGGGCGCCAGGTGGATGAGCACGCGCGCCAGGCCCGTCATCCGCTCGGACCGCATCGGGTTCCGCTTGTAGGCCATGGCGGACGAGCCAACCTGCGCCGTCTCGAACGGCTCCTCTACCTCCTTTTGGTTCGCGAGCAGCCGGATGTCGTTGGCGAACTTGTGGGCGCTCTGGGCGATGCCCGAAAGAACCGCCATGACCTGCGAATCAACCTTCCGCGTGTAGGTCTGGCCGGTAACGGGCTGGACCTCGGCAAAGCCCATCTTCTCGGCGACGATCTCCTCGAGGCGTTTGACCTTCTCGTGGTCGCCGTCGAAGAGGCGCAGGAAAGAGGCCTGAGTGCCGGTGGTGCCCTTGATGCCGCGGAACTTCAGACCCTTTCGCGCGGCCTCGACGGCCTCGTAATCCATCACGAGGTCCCACAGCCACAGGCACGCCCGCTTGCCAACCGTCGTCAGTTGCGCAGGCTGATAGTGCGTGAACCCGAGCGTGGCAAGGGCCTTGTGCTCGGCGGCAAAGCGGGCCAGGCGCTCCATGGCCGCAACCAGCCGGCGGGCCAGGACGCCAAGACCATCCCGAATGGTCACGAGGTCGGCGTTGTCTCCGACGTCGCACGAGGTGGCGCCCAGGTGGATGATGGGCCGGGCCGCCGGGCATTGCTCGCCGAAGGCGTGGACGTGGGCCATGACGTCGTGCCGCAACTCGTGCTCCAACTCCATCGCCCGCTCGAAGTTGACGTTGTTGGCGTGGGCCCGCATCTGGTCGAGTTGCTCGTCGGTAACGGGGAGGCCAAGTTCCTGCTGGGCCTCGGCCAGTGCGATCCAGATCCGCCGCCACGTTCGCACCTTGGCGACCGGACTGAAGATGCGCGCCATGCGCTCACTGGCGTAGCGCGAGACCAGGGGCGAAGTGAACCGCTCGTAGGGCTTGGCGTCAGCGCTCATGGCGGCCTCCCATCGGTTCCGGTGTCACGGTCCCAGTATACCGGCGGGCGGCCGCGCCCGCCACCGCTTAGAAACTGTTTCATCCCCCCGTGTGCCGCGCGGCCAGCCGCGCGCGCCCGGCGGCCGATGCGTCCTTCGCGCAAAAGAAAAAGGGCCGCAAGATGCGACCCCCGGAAAATGCTCACACACACGCGACTCAAGCGACGATGTTGGTGGCCTCCTCAATCGTACGGACCACGCCCGACAGGTTGTACGGTTTGGCGAGGCAGGAATCGAAACCTTCGCTCATACGCTGCTTGACCAGGCCCTCGTTGAGTTCCTCCTCGACGGCCACGACGCGCGTCGCAACCAGTTCGGGATCCGACCGCAGTGCCAGCCGCATCTCCTGCGGCTTCAGGCCCGGCAGCGATATATCGAGCAGCAAGACGTGCGGTCGCGTCTGGCGGGCCAGCAGCCCTGCCTCGAACACGCCTGTGGCCACCTGGACCTCGTAATCGAAGCCGCTCTCCAGCGCCACGCGCAGGGCGTCGGCGGTCTCGTAGTCACGATTCACCAGGAGAACACGCGTGACGGCCCCGTCGAGGCCGCGCAGGGGAATACCGTGGGCCCTCATAAAACGCACGAGGGACTCACGGGGGATACGACGATCCCGCGAGCCCGGTATCTTGAATCCGCGCAACTGGCCTGCATCAAACCACTTGGAAACGGTTCGCGGCGCGACGCCACAGATGCGCGCCACCTCCCCCGTGGTTAAAACGTCCTTCATCGCACTACCCCCAGTGCGAAGAAACCCTCGCACAACCCCCTTACAGGTACTTCAACAACCCCCAGTCAGAAGACAGGCATCCAAACTATACCACAAAAACCGCCCGCCGTCAAATCGGCAGGCAAAAAGGCACGGTTTTTGCCCCCGTTCCGACCGCACACGCCGCACACCTTGCCTATCTTAACGCCCTCCGGGGAAAAAGTGCGCGCCGCCGCCTCCACCAACCACGTCATTCGCCGGTGACGGGGGGCACGGGAAAAACGAAGACTTCAGGCCAAGCCAAGGCGCCGGCGGACCTCGTCGGGGACCAGGCCGCGGACGAGAAACGTCTTCCGGGCGCGCGCGCCGCCCCGGAGGATCTCGACATCCGATACCCTCACGGCCAGCGCCTTCGCCAACAGCGCGCCCACCGCCCGGTTGGCGGCGCCCTTTTCGGCAGGTTTGCGGACCGTCACTTTCAGCCGCTCGCCCAGCGGACCGACGATTCCCTCGCGCGACGCACCGGGCACGACCTTGACGGCCACCACAGTACCGTCGGCATGACGTCGAACAATCGACACAGGGGTCGCCCTCCGAACGGCACGCGCGGGGCAAGCCCCGCGGCTAACACAACGCCAAGCGGGGCAAGCCGGGCGGATAACACGCCGGCGCGCCGACGGCCTGTTAGCCGCGGCGCTTGCCGGGCGGATAATACGCCGGCGCGCCGACGGCCTGTTAGCCGCGGGGCTTGCCGGGCGGATAATACGCCAGCGCGCCGGCGGCCTGTTAGCCGCGGGGCTTGCCCCGCGCGCCTTCGCACACCTTGACGTTACGCATAGTCGATGCGCCGCAACTCGGCTTCGCTCAGGCCGAAATGATGGCCGATCTCGTGCAGAACGGTCTTGGCCACCAGCGTCCGGACTGTGGCGTCGAGATCGCCGTCCGGGCACTCCGCGCGGGCCTTCGCGAGAATCGGTTCGCGATAGATCATAATCTGATCCGGTGGCACGTTGCCGTATCGCGTGGTACGCCGCGTCTTAGGAACGCCGCGGTAGAGTCCAAGGAGCGTCCCGCGTCCGCTGAGGCCCATGTCCCGCAGCGTCCGAGGCGACGGCGCAGCCACCACCACGACGTCCACGTTCTCCAGGCGTGCCGCAAACTCCGCCGGCAGACCGTCCACGACCTCGTTGACCAGTTCGTCAAAACGGTCGGTGTCCACGCGTGTACTCTTTCCGGGTCGCTCGCCTCGTCCGATGGTAACGGCCGCACCCCCAACGTGCAAGCGGCAGGCGTGTCCGGCCGGCCGGCGGCAGCGCCCGCCGACCGGGTCCGCGGCCGCACGCCGCAGAACCCGATTTTGTGCTTGCCAACCGCCCCATGCGCGCCTACACTACGCCGCTTTCCAAACAGCCGAGTCAAGGGCCGTATCACGAAGACCCAACGGAAGGAGCCCTCAAACGTGGCGGTACGCATTCGTCTGAAACGGCTGGGACGGGCCAACCGGGCCTCCTGGCGTATCTGCGCGACCGATAAGCGCGCGGCACGCGATGGCCGCGTCATCGAGGAACTCGGCCACTACGACCCGCTCCTCAGGGACGAGGACAAGGTCAAGATCCACCGCGAGCGGGTGGTCCACTGGCTCCAGGTCGGGGCCAGCCCGTCGAAGACGGTCACGGAACTGCTCGCCCATCTGGGCCTCGACGCCAAAGGAAACGAGGCGCCGCCGCGGTCCTGGAAGAAGAAAAAGAAGGGCCCCCCGCCCAAGGCCGCCGAACGCGTAGCGGTCGAGAAGGCCAAGGCCGAGAAAGAAGCCGCCCCCGAGCCTGCCGAAGAAACGGCCCAGGCGGGCGACGCGCCACGGCCGGACGAGCGGAAGGTGACACGGGTCGAGGCCAAGCCCGAGCCGCAGCCCGAAGCACCGCCCGAGGCCCAGCCCGACGAAGAGAAGCCGGCCGACGACGCCGACAACGCGGCCGATGAGGCCGAAGCCGCCGAACCCGACGCCGCAGCCCAGGACGACCAGGACAAGCCGAGCCAGGAGGACGCGCCCGAATAGCCGCTCGCGAGAGATGCGACGCGAGGTGCAACATGGCACTGCGGCTGGACGTCATCACGCTTTTTCCCGACGCGTTCAGCAGCGTCCTCGCCTCAAGCATCGTCGGACGAGCGTTGCGGCAGCGCCGCGTCGAGGTCATCCTGACAGACCTCCGGGATTTCGCGGGGGATGCGCGCGGCACGGTGGACGACAAGCCATTCGGCGGCGGGCCCGGCATGGTGCTCCTGTGCGAGCCCGTCTTTCGGGCGGTCGAGCACGTGCAACGGCTGGACAAGAGGTCGGGCCACGTGGTGGTGCTTACGCCGCAGGGCGAGCGGCTGACGCAGGCCCGGGTCCGGGACCTGTCAGCCCGAGAACGACTGATCCTCGTTTGCGGGCACTACGAGGGGTTTGACGAACGAATCCGGACGCTGGCGGACGCCGAGGTCTCCATCGGCGACTACGTGTTGACGGGCGGCGAGGTGCCCGCGATGGTCGTCATCGACGCCGTGACGCGGCTGGTTCCCGGCGTCCTGGGGGCCGAGGACGGTGCCAGCGAGGAGAGTTTCAGCGAGACCGTCGCGGATGGGGGGTTGGAGTATCCGCAGTACACCCGGCCGAGGGAGTTTCGCGGCATGGCCGTCCCGGAGGTGCTGCTGTCGGGCAACCATGCCGAGATCGCCCGCTGGCGAGCACGGCAGGCCCGGGCTCGAACCAGGGAGCGCCGCAGCGACTTGCTGGAAGAGGCAGCGCCGGAGGAATCGTAAGCCGTGTTAGCCGCGGGACTTGTCCCGCGCGTGCCGTTCACGAAAGGCAGGGCCATGAGGAAGGCAGCGATTGAGCGCGTTGAGGCCGAGCATCTGATTAAGGATCGCCCCGTGTTCTATATCGGCGACACGGTCGATATAGGCGTCCGCATCCGCGAAGGGGAAAAGGAGCGAACCCAGGTATTCACGGGGGTGGTGATCGGGCGGCGGGGCATCGGGACCGCCGAAACGTTCACGGTCCGCCGCATCATTGCCGGCGAGGGCGTCGAGCGGACATTCCCGCTGCATTCGCCATCGGTGGCGTTCATCCGCACCGTTCGGAGCGGCAAGGTCCGCCGGGCGAAACTCCATTACCTGCGGCAGCGGGTCGGCAAGGCCACGCGGCTGGCGGAAGTCCGCCGCGATGTCGGCGCCGCGCGCCGGGCCGGCGCTGCCAAGCCCAAGGAGCCCGCGGCCCGGGCGGCGCCTGCCGACGAGGCTGCGGACGAAGGCGCCCCTGTCGGCACGGACGAGGGCGCCGATGAATCCGCCCAGGACGCACAGAAAGACGAGTAACGCGCCCCAGCGTTCTGGTTGCCGTTTCCGGTGCCCGCCGCTTGCGGCGGGCACAGTCGTATGGCAGGATCGGGGCACGGCATGAAGGCCTTCCTGAAAGCCCTGCGTTACTGCTGGCCGTACCGCGGCCGGATTGTCGTGGGGTGGCTGTGCGGCCTCTTGGCCGCCGCCTTCTGGGCCGGGTCGATCGGGGCGATCCTTCCGATATTCAATCTCCTCCTGCGTGGCCCCACCCAAGTCGTCCGAGTGGCCGATCCCGACGCCGGCCGGGCCGGACAGGGGCCGAAGACACCTGAAGCCGACCGGCCGGAGGCGGTCCCCCATCCCCAGGCCGCGCTACAGAGCCTGGCAGACAGAGCACGGGCCGACGACCGCTTTTACGCGCCCGTGGTGGAGCGGTTGGCGGCATGGCTCCCGCAGGGCCGCTTCGATTGCTTGGCGTCCATCATGGTCGCCGTGATGGTCATGGCGGTCGCGCGTGGCGGCCTGACGTACGCGAGCCACTACCTGGTAGGCCACGCGGCAAACCGGGCCCTGCTGACCCTGCGGCTGCGGGTGTTCGAGCACGTCATGCGGTCGCGCCTCCGCCTGTACTCGGAGATCAAAGCCAGCGACGTCATGAGCCGGTTCCAGCAAGACTGCATGCTGATCCTCGAGGGCACGAAGACCCTCCTTGGCAAGGCGGTCACCGAACCACCCCGTGTCATCGTCTGCCTGGTCCTGGCCATCTGGATAGGAGCCGGCATCGACCCGTATCTGCCGGTCATCGTGCTGGTTGCGGCCCCGCTGGTGGGGGTTCTGGTGCGTCAGTTTGCCCGGCTGATGCGCCGTGCCAGCCGCAAGTCCCTAGAAAGCAACGCGCATCTGCTCGGCATCATCGAGGAAAGTCTGTTCGGCATTCGCGTGGTGAAAGGCTACCGCCTGGAGGGGCACCAGCGACGCCGATTCTTCACGGCCAGCCGCCGGCTCTTCAAACAGTTGCTCCGGACCATCCGCATCGGCGCCATTACCGGCCCGACCGTGGAGGCGATCTTCACGGTGGCGGTGTCCGGCGCGGTTATCCTCGGGGGCAAGATGATCATCGACCGCGGCGCCAGCCCGGACGAGTTAACCGCGTTCTTCGGATTCCTCGTCGGGGCGCTCGACCCAGTCCGGAAACTGTCGAACGTCTCGAACCGCCTCCAGCAAGCCGCCAGCGGCGCCGAGCGCGTCTATCAACTCCTCGGGGCGGAACTCGAACCACGCTACGGCGAAAAGGGCCACAAACTGCCACGACTGGCCGAACAGATCGAGTTCCGCAACGTCTCCTTCGAGTACGTCGCAGGCAAACCCGTCCTCCGGGACGTCAGCCTGACGGTCCGACGCGGGGAAGTCGTGGCCATTATCGGCCGGACAGGCTGCGGTAAAACCACCCTCGTAAGCCTGGTGCCGCGCTTCTACGACCCGACCGCCGGCGCCATCCTCATCGACGGCGCCGACATCCGCGACGTCACCCTCCGGAGCCTTCGCGAGCAGACCGCTTACGTCCCGCAGGAGACCATTCTCTTTGCCGACACGGTGGCTGAGAACATCGCCCTCGGAGCGCCCCAGGCCGACCGCCGCCACCGCCACCCGTCGCGCGAGTCCATCGAGCGGGCCGCCCGGGCGGCACGCGCCAACATCTTCATCCGCGAGATGCCCGAAGGGTACGACACGCCTGTCGGCGAACACGGGACGACCCTCTCGGGCGGCGAGCGGCAGCGGGTGGCCCTCGCGCGGGCCATCCTGCGCGACCCCGCCATTCTGATCCTCGACGAGGCCACCAGCGCACTGGACGAGGAGACCCAGGCCCTTGTCCAGGACACGCTCCGGGAGTTCGTTCAGGGCAGGACGACGTTCCTGATCGCCCACCGTCTGTCCACGCTCTCGATCTGCAACCGCATCGTTGTGATGGACGCCGGCAAGGTTGTAGACGCCGGCAGGCACGAAGAACTTCTCGAAAGATGCGCGCTCTATCGGCGTCTGCGGGAAGTCGGCCTCGATGGCGCGTGACGGGCGCGCAAGCGCTTTTCGCAACGGCACTTAGGCGTCTCGGCCTCCTGTGGATACTTTGTGGACAACCTCCCGGCTCCGCCGTAAGGTCTTTCCGCAAAAGGACTTGTGGCGCGCCGCACGTCGGGGGCACTGTTAGCAGTCGTCCGCGCGCACGACCGCCGGGCCGCCCACCCCGGAGCCGCGATACGCATCGCCTGGTATCTGCCGCCGGCGCCATCCGGGGCGCCGCCGCAACCGTGCCTGGCGCCCGGGTAAGCCCGACCCATCGGAGTCAGCCCCCCGTCCGGCGCTTCCGTCTACGGCGCGGGCGTAGCCGGTCGCGGCCTGCCATCCAGGCCCTGTCTCGGCACGTCGCCCGCCGGATCACCTGCGAAGCAAAAAGAATCCTTTCCTCCTCACAAGAGAGACGCTATCTTTGCGTTGACGGAGCCACGGGCATGTGGTAGGGTGTTCCGGTTTCCGTTGTGGTGTTGCTTACGCGTTTCATGCGGACGGGTCCGGCTGAGGGGTGACGCGGTTACGGCGCCTGGCCCGCTGGCGTTCTCTCATCATATGACGATCATTTATGGAAAGATGGCTTTCATGGCGCCGGCCGAGCCAAACCTCTGGCAACAAGCCCTGGAACACCTCGACGGGCAGTTCTCGGATGCGTCCATCCCGCCGTGGCTGACGCGGGCGCATCTCGACGAATTGGACGCGTCGCATTTGGCGGTGACGCTCCCCGAGGCGGCAAGCGAAACGGATCTTAGCGCGGCGCTTCGGTCGGCCCTCCACAATGCGCTTGAGAAGGCCGTTGGCAGACGGATCGAGGTTGAGTTCCGTCCCGGCGCCGGCCTGGCGGAGATCGGACAGCCGCGCGCCGCCCCATCGCCCGCGGGTCGCTTGCGCGACGATCACCCGCCGCTCAATCCTCTGTACACCTTCGAGAACTTCGTCACCGGCCCGTGCAACCGCATGGCTCACGCGTCGGCCCTGGCCGTCAGCGATCTGCCGGGTCGTGCCTACAACCCGCTCTTCATTCACGCCAGCGTCGGCCACGGCAAGAGCCATCTGATGCAGGCGATCTGTCACCAGTTGATCCGGACGCGCCCGGATGCGGCCATGATGTATCTGTCGTGCGAGGACTTCGTCAACCAGTTCATCGCCGCCATTGAACGGGGCCAGATCGAGGACTTCCGCTACAAGTTCCGTTACCTGGACGTCCTTGTCATCGACGACGTACACTTCCTGACGGACAAGGACCGGACGCAGGAAGAGTTCTTCCACACCTTCAACGCCCTGTACCAGGCGCAGAAACAGGTGGTCCTGTCGAGCGACTCGCCCCCGCACGAGATTCCGAGGATCGAAGAGCGACTCGTCAGCCGCTTCAAGTGGGGGTTGGTCGTGCGCATCGACCGGCCCAGTTATGAGACGCGCGTCGCCATCGTGCAGAAGAAGGCGCACGTCCGCGGAAAGGAACTGCCGGAAGAGGTCGTGCAGCATATTGCAACCGTCGTGGACACCAACAATCGCGAACTCGAGGGGGCCGTCGTCCGCGTGCTCGGTCATGCCTCCCTGCGCGATCGCGAGATCGACATGGACCTGGCCAAGGAGGCGCTGCGGGATCTGGTCGGCGCGCCGCGCCATACCGTCACGATTCAGGACATCACGGACGCCGTTCTCCAGCGGTTCAACGTGCGTCTGTCGGATCTCCAAAGCAAGCGCCGGGCACAGTCGGTTACCCTGCCGCGACAGATATGCATGTATCTTGCCCGCCGGCTGACGAATCGCAGCCTGGAGGAGATCGGCGCCTTTTTCGGCGGTCGCGATCACACAACCGTCCTGCACGCCGAGCGCAAGATCAGACAGATGGTCGGCCACGATGCGGCCTTCCGAGGACTCACCGAGGCCATAGAGACCCAGATCCTCAGGCAATAAGAGGTGTGGAAAGACGGTGGCGCAGCCGTGGCGCTGCCATAGGGTGTTAGACGGGTCGCCGACACGGGTGCCGGGCGCCACAATACCATCAGCGAAGCGCCACGGAGTATTTCACAGGTTACGCACAACGGTTGTGTTACAACAACCGACGTAAGTCGTTAAACGGCAAGAACTTGCAGACCATACTGACGGAGCGCCCCGTTTTCCACAGGGCTTATGAGGAATAATATGTCTTTTTACTTAACCAGTATTACAACCATCACCTTCGAACCAAAGGAGGTCTTGGGATGAAAGCGGTATGTGATCGTGCAGCGTTAACCCGTGGCGTTCAGGTTGCTTCTGCGGTTGTTGCCACAAGGAGTCCCAAACCGGCTCTTGGCTGCATCAAAATGGAAGCCGGAAAAGATTCCATGACGCTGTTGGCAACGGATCTCGAGGTGGGTATCCGCATTGACTTGAACAAGATGGAAATCCAGGAACCTGGCATGGGGCTGGTGCCGGCCGACCGGTTTCACGCTATCCTGCGCGAACTGGATGAGGATACGGTTGCAATCTCCTCGACGGAACAGGAGACCACGCTGGAGGCGCCGGGCTCGCACTTTACGATCCTGGGCGATAACCCGGAGGATTTTCCACAGGTTCCCGAGTTTCCGGATGGCGGGGCGTTTACGGTTGGAGCCGATGCGCTTCTGACACTTGCCGAACGGACCCTGTTTGCCACGGCGAGAGAGAATACGCGATACGCTCTCAACGGGGTTTTCTGGGAGGTGCAAGGGAAGAACGTGACGCTCGTGGCTACCGACGGTCGCCGCCTGAGCCTTGCCAAGGGAACGTGCAAGGACGGGCCTGAAGAGAAGGTAACGGCGATTGTGCCGAGCAAAGCGATGCATCTGATTGTGCGATGTCTGACGGATGCGGCCGAGGCCAAGGGCATAGCCCGTGTTGTGATCGGCGAAAAGGATATTCTTGTGGAGGTTCCCCCGGCAGACGGTGGGCGGCGAGTGGTCTACTCGCGGCTGGTGGACGGTCATTTTCCGAAATATGAGGATGTAATACCAAAGGATTTTGACAAGAAGGCCACCTTGGGCACCGGCGCCTTCCTGTCCGCGGTTCGCAAGGCTGCTCTGTTAACAAACGAAGAATCGCGGGGGGTGATGCTGAAGTTCAGCGGCGAGGAACTTGTTATCACCAGCCGCACGCCGGAAATGGGAGAGGCTGAAATCCGGATGCCGGCGGTCTACGAGGGGGATGACCTCGAAATCGGCTTCAACCCGCAATACCTCATGGATGCCGCCAAGGTCATTGACGCCGAGAATCTGACGTTCACGTTCAAGGCGTCGAGCAAACCAGGCGTCATCTCGGAAGGAAAAACCTTTACCCATGTGGTGATGCCGGTAAGTGTTATCTAGGCGGCCGGAAGCGCGTTTCGCGAAGCGGCACTGCCGGCACGGGTTGGCCGCGCGAATGGGGGCCGTCATACGGGGAAGGAATGGTGTTTGCCGGACGACGTGAGGCATCGGATTTTAAGGACGTGCGGGCCGAACCGCTGGGCGACGTTCTTGGGCGATGGCTTCCCCGCAGCGGGCTGCTCCGGTTGTCGGACCGGGATCGGGTCTGGGAGGTGTGGCGCCGCCAACTGGGTGCGGATGCGGGCCATACCTGCCTGGTGTCGTTGAGGGGAAACGTAGCGACCTTTTCCGTCGATTCGAGCGCCCTGCTTTCAGAACTCAACAACTTCCGGAAGGTGGAACTGCTCGAAGCGCTTCACAGCGAGGTCCGGACGTACTTCATTCGCGACATCCGCTTTCGCCTTGAGAAGCGGGAATCGACTTCCGGACCGCCGCCGCGCTGAATCCACCGTCCCTGCGTTGGCGCCGTTGGGGCCAAGCGTGTTTACGGCGGCTTCACTTCCTCGGCCCACGCCTTGTGAAGTTGCGTGAGGCGTTGGGCGATCTCCGGTTGTTCTTCAATGAAGTTCTCCCGCTCAGAAGGACGTTCGGTTTATCCCCTCGCCGCGTGTCCCGGCCGAACAGGCGCGCGGGAGTCGCTGCGGCGACCGCGCCGAGGCCGACCCTCTTCAGGAAGCCGCGTCTCGTGCAAGTGGTGGCGTTCATGGTCTCTCCGTGTGATTTGGGGCTGCTCCGACTATGCCCTCTCGCCGCCAATTGTCAATCGTTTTGATTGACGGGCCGACGCGCCCGGCCTTAGAATCTACCTGGGTCGAATCGGGAGGGGCTCTGATGATGGAGAGACGCGAATTCCTTCGCCGCGCTGTCGCCGGCGCGGGCGCCGTCGCCTTCGGCGGCGGCCTGTCGGGCGCCGCGGCCGGCCGGCCCAAGGTCGAGCGGCGCAACGAGCGCCCGGGCATGACGTACGCCCGGCTCGGACGCACGAACCTGATGGTCTCGCGAATCGGCCATGGCAGCCTGTACACCAACAGGGAGCGGATTCCACTGCTGGCCAGGCTCTACGAGGGAGGTGTCAATTTCTTCGACACGTCCCACGTCTATGGCGGCGGCCGCAGCGAGGACGCCCTCGGCGAGTTCTTCGGACGCGACGGACGCCGCAAAAACGTCTTCATCGGCACCAAGATGGACCTGCGCGCACAGATGAAGGCCGGCAAGGGGGTTTACGCCAAGGCCATGGACCGGACCGAGTCTGCGCTGCGGCGCCTTAAGACCGACTATGTCGATATTATGATGCTCCACGGCTGCACCACGCTCATCGACTTTGTCGAGAACCCCGAGTGGCTGCGCGCGGCCGAGGACCTCAAGAAGCAGGGCAAGGCCCGGTTCATCGGCTTCAGCGAACACGCCAAGCCGGCCGAGGTGCTCATGCGCGCTGCCGCCAGCGGCAAGTACGACATGGCCATGGTCGCCTTCTCCCTCGTCAAGGGCAAGTGGGGCCACCTCGGACGCGCCGACGTCAAGTCGATGGACCCGGCGCTGGCCGCCGCCAGGAAAGCCGACATGGGCGTCGTCGTCATAAAAGCGGCCGCCCGGGCCGAAGAGATTCTCGCCGGGACCGCCGACCCGAAACTCAAAAAGAAAGGCTTCTCGACCCATCAACTGTGCTACCGTTACGTTCTCGGCGTGCCGGGTGTCCAGGCAGTCGTGTGCGGCATGACGAACATGACACACGTTGAGGAGAACCTGAAGGTGCCGGCTATCGACCTGGCCGGCGGAGACGTCGAACGCTTCCGCGACATCGCTGCGGCATCGCGCGCGTGCGGCTTCTGTGGAACCTGCCTCGATACCTGCCCCAACGGCATCGCCGTCCAGGACATCCTGCGGTTCCACTGCTACTGGGGCAACGGGTACCGCAGCGCAGCCCGGGCGGAGTATGCCGCGCTCGCGCCCGAGCAGCGTGTGCCGGCGTGTCGCGACTGCGGCGCGTGCGAGGACGCCTGCCCGATGGGCGTCCCGATTCGCCTGCGCTTGCGCGAGGCCCACCATGCCTTGGCCTGAGTGTTTTGACATCGGCGCTATCGAGCAGATGCGCGGCGTTGCGCCCGAGCGCGGCGTTGCGCCCGAGCGCGGCGGGTCTCCGCACCCGCCGCGCACAGGTGCGCGCGTGCGCCGGATCTCCGGCTGGTGGCCTTCCCAGGCCACCAGCACGCTGTTGCGGCAGATCTTCGCGGCGGCCTGGGAAGGCCGCCGCGCGGTGAGTGCCGCTCGGGCGCAGCGGCTCATCGCGGTCGTGGTGATCGGCGCGGCGCTCGCCGGCTGCGGCTCGTCGCCGGACGACGACCTTCTGCCGCCCGAGCGCGGCGAGTGGCGGCGCGCGGGGGCGGTCACGCGGTACACCGCGGAGAACCTCTACGACTACATCGACGGGTCCGCGCCGTTCGTCGTCTCCTTCGGCTTTCGCTCGCTCCGGGCGGCCGACTACCGCCGCGGCGAAGAGCCCGTCACGACCGTGGACTTGTACGACATGCGCTCTTCGGACAACGCCTTCGCCCTCTTCCGCAACATGGCCAACCTGGATGCCGAGCCGGTGACGGTCGGCACCGAAGGCGCGGGGGCCGAAGCGCGAATCGAGTTCTGGCAAGGACCGTACTACGTCGTCGTCAGCAACCCGTCGCCGGAGGATCGCGAGCACGTTCTGGCGCTTGCGCGCGACGTGGCCAAGTCGCTCCCGGCAACTCAGGCGTGGCCCGCGTACCTCGACCTTCTCCCGACCGAGGGCCGCGTGCCGCGCTCCGAGAAGTACCTGCCGGGCAGTTTCCTCGGCTACGAGGCCCTCCAGCGCACCGTCAGCGCGCGATACAAGGTCGATGACGCCGAAGTCACCCTCTTCGCCTGCCGCTACGACACCCCCCAGGCGGCCGCCCAGGCCCTGGACGCCTTCAAGGCCCAACTCGAAAAGAGGGCTCCGACCAAGCCCCTCACCTGCGGCGACGGCGGCTTCGTGGCCGAAAAGTTCATCCTCGGCCCCCTCGCCATCTTCCGCCGCAGCCATCACCTCGGCGGCATCATCGGCTACGCCAAAGGCGCCCCCGCCGACAGCCTTCTCGCCGACCTCGACGGCCGCTTGGCGGGCCGCTAGCGCGCGGCGTGGTTGGCAGCGTTGAGGATGAAGGCTGAGTGGCGTAGGTGGCACGCCGGCAGCAGTGGCCGTCGAGCCCGAAGGGCTCTGAATCCACCAGCCCAGGGCAACACCCTGGGTCGCAAGAGCGCCCAAGCGGATGATTCCCAAGCCCTGAAACGGCGCTACAGGTACTCCTTCCCCGACCCGCCCCGGCCCACACGCGGTGCTTGGCCCTTGCCTTCCGGGGCTGGAGGCGTAACCTATCGGGGTTGTGGCAGATGGATACGGAAGGGTGGGCATGCAATATCGCAGATTCGGCCATCTGGATTTCGAGGTCTCGGCCCTCGGCTTTGGCTGCATGCGGCTGCCGACGACCGGCAAGCCGGAGCAGATAGACGAGCCGGCGGCCGTCGAGATGATCCGGTGGGCGATCGACCACGGCGTCAACTACATCGACACGGCGTATCCGTACCACGGCGGCAACAGCGAGCGGCTGGTCGGTGTGGCGCTCGAAGACGGCTACCGCAACAAGGTCGCCCTGGCCACCAAGATGCCCATCTGGATGGTCGAAAAGGCGGACGACTTTGACCGCTTCTTCGACGAGCAGTGCGAGCGGCTGGCCACCGAGCGGATCGACTTCTACCTGCTCCACAGCCTCCAGGCGCCCACGTGGCCGAAAATGCGCGACCTGGGGGCCCTGGAGTGGCTCGACAAAGTCCGGGCCGCAGGGCGCGTCGGCGAGATCGGATTCTCCTTCCACGATGCGTTCGAGGTCCTCAAGGACATCATCGACTCAAGCGACCTGTGGTCGTTCTGCCAGATCCAGTACAACTTCGTGAACGAGGACGTCCAGGCCGGCACGCGGGGGCTCGAGTACGCCGCCGGCAAGGGGCTGGCGGTGGTCATCATGGAACCGCTGTTCGGCGGCACGCTGGCGAATCCGCCCGAGCCCGTCCGGAAGGTCTGGGACGAGGCCCCCGGCAGCCCGAGCCCCGTGGACGTGGCCCTCAGGTGGCTGTGGAACAAGCCCGAGGTCTCGGTCGTCCTGAGCGGCATGGGAACGCTCCAGCAGGTCAAAGAGAACGTCGCGAGCGCCGGCGCCTCCGGCGTCGGCACGATGACGGAGGCGGAACTCCAACTCATCGCGCGCGCCCGCGACGCATACGGGGCGCTCAACCCCATCCCCTGCACGGGGTGCGGCTACTGCATGCCGTGCCCCAGCGGCGTGGACATCCCGCGGAACCTCCAACTCTACAACAACTCGCTCGTGTTCAAGGGGAACACCAAGGGGCTGAACCGGAACCTCTACAACGACATGCCCGCCGGGAAGCGGGCCGAGGCGTGTACCCAGTGCGGCGAGTGCGAAGAGAAGTGCCCCCAGAAGATCCCCATCCGCCAGTGGCTGCCCCGCGTCCACGAGGCGTTTGTGAAGAAGTAAGCGCCGCCGAAATGGCGCGGCCGGCGAAGCCGGGCAACGCCATCCGGGAAATCCCGGTTGAAAGGGAAGAACACATGAACCGCCGATCGTTTCTCAAGTCCACCGGCTTCGGCGCTGCCGCGTTCCTGGCCGGCTGCCGCTCCGCTGTTCGGGCCGCCGCGGGCCAGCGCCGCCCAGGCCGGCCCAACATCATCGTCATCCTGGTCGATGACATGGGCTTCTCGGACATCGG
>CAYVAM010000009.1:0-42299 GCA_964449275.1 uncultured Anaerolineales bacterium | reverse complement strand
TCGGGATTGGCGGCGGCACCGGCCAGGATGCGCCGGGGATAAACCCCGGCGCTACGACCAAGCCGCAGGAAATCGTCCCCCGCCAGAAATCGTTGCCACACCCGCCGGCCGCCGCGCCGCTCTTTCCACGTGACAGGGCGGCGGGCCTGCGGCTACACTGGTCGGCGTCCAGAATGTGGAAAGGGGATTTGCCGATGGAATGCCCGGCTTGTGACAATACGCTGACGCGGATGACGGTGGCGGATGTTGCAGTGGACGTGTGTCAAGGCGGCTGCGGCGGCATCTGGTTCGACAACCAGGAGATCCGGAAGTTGGACGACCGGGAAGAGGCCGCCGGCGAGGCGCTGCTCGACGTCCGGCGCGACCCCAACGTCACGGTCGATCACGACGCCCAGTGGGGCTGCCCGCGCTGCGGCCACCCGGCGATGACGCGTCATTTCTACAGCCCGAAACGCGCCGTTGAGGTGGACGAGTGCCCGAGATGCGGCGGTGTCTGGCTCGACGCGGGCGAACTGGCCACCATCCGCACGCAGTACGAGAGCGGCGAGGCGCGCCGGGCTGCCCATCGCGAGTTTGTCGAAGGCCTCTACAACGAGCAACTGGCCGAGATGCAGAAGGAGTTTGCCCCCGCCTCGGTCGAGGAGGGCGAGGCGTCCGGGCCGACGGAGATGCTCCGCCGCCTGTTTGACTTTATCTGACCGATCCGCCCACCGGGCCGGTGCCGCTCCCGTGCAGTGATTGGGTTGGTGGCGGCGCTGGGCGGGGCGCCACGGGCGGCTGTGCGCCGGTGCATTCGCGTTACCATCCGGACACTCGCCGGGTGCCACTGGCGGCTTGTCCGCCAGTGCCCTGCCCAGTACTACTACGCTACCTGTGCCCGTGGCCGGGCGACGGCCGTCGTCGTGGGGATCGGCGGTTATCTACTACCTGGCCGGCGCGCGCAAAAAGGCGGGGCTCGTCGTTCCGCTTCGCGGCCGGGTGTTTCGGCAGGGGACGTCCGCCGGTCGCAAGCGGGTGTGACGAGCCCGCGTCGTAATGCGAGTTGCTTCAGGTGTTACTTTGGACGGTCTCCGGGCCCTTTGCCTTCGCCCCGTGGGGGCCTGTCGCCTTCGCCTCTGGGGCGCCTGTCTCGCCGGTCCCTGTCGCCACGCTCTCTGTCGCCCGCCCCTTGCGGCCGCATTTGCCGCATGATGACCTGGAACACGGCCATCCGGACGGCCCTTTCGTCGTCGCCGACGATCTTCGTGACCGCCTCCTGGAAGTTGGCCAGGGCCTTCATCAAGCGTGCGGCAACTTCTCCCTTCATGAGTTCTGCGAGGTCGGCGCGCTGCTTCTCGTTCAACTGAGACCTGGGTGGACCTCTGCGCTGGCCTTCGCCGCCCGGCCTGCCTTCGGGCCTGCGCTCGAAGCGCGGCGGGCCTTCTCGTTCCGGCTTGTCCTGCCCGTAGGTCGTTATGGCGAGGCCCCCCGCCACGATCACGGCCGCAAGGCTGATCAACAGAAACTTTCTCATTTTCGCTCTCCTTTCCTTCCGCGTTTGCGGTGCACTGGGTTACTGGATTCGCTTGTTTCTTCACCAGTTCCAACGGCGAGTGCGTGGGTTTATTGCAGGAAACTGCGCGGCCGCGCGATTCGGTTGACAGCGGCCGGCGGGGCAGATGTGTCGGAACCGGTGAGCGCCAGGCGGAGTCTAACCGGGAGGAGCATCAGGCCGTGTCCCGAGAAGGAGGCTTATGATGAGATCGAGGGCAGTGGTAGTTGTCCTGGTGCTGGCGGCGGCGACGGGCGTGGCTGGGTTCGCCGTGCCAGCGGTCCTGAAGGTCACGCCAGATAAGGAAAACGTTGTCGCCAGCCGACTGGCCGGTATGTGGGAGGTGGACGCGGCGCTCACGAAGCGACTGCGCGGCCAGGAACTCCACGGGGCGAAGATGTTCCGCAGGACGTTCGTCGTGGATCCCGCCGTCGTGGACCGGATCCCCGCCAAGTTCGCCGACTTCCTGAAGGACAAGCCGATCTACCTCGCCGGTCGCATGCAGCGGATCGTGGCGGCCGGGCCCGATGTGAACCCGTTCATCCTGACCGTCCTCCACGGCAACCCGCACATCGTGTACTTCCGCGAGCGGGACGGCGACCCGATGGGCGACGCCGAGTCGTTCAACGTGACGCTGGCGCGCGGCGCGACCCCCGAGCAGGACCTCCTGTTCATCGGGGGTGACTTCAACAACCAGCCGTTCACGGCCTACCGACGTGTGGACGCCGGGGCCGCATGTGAATAGCCGCTGGCGATGGTTCGCGCGAGGCACCAAGCCTTTACCCGTCCGCGTTCTCCTCAGACGGCTGCCCCGCCGTGGCCTCGACCGCCAGTTCGCCGCCTTCGACGGAGACGCTGACGGTGGCGCCGTCGGGGATCTCGCCCGCGACGATCGCACGGCCGATGCGGGTCTCCAGGGCGCGCTGCATGTAACGCTTCAGCGGCCGCGCACCGTACACGGGGTCGTAGCCGGCGTCGGCGATAAAGCGGCGTGCGTCTTCGGTGAGTTCCAGGCGGATGCCGCGGTCCTTGAGGCGCCGGCGGAGGTCCTCGGCCAGAAGGTCCACGATCTTTTCGATCTCGTCCCGCGTGAGCGGCTTGAACAGGACGATATCGTCGATGCGGTTGAGGAACTCCGGCCGGAAGCGGGCACGCAGTTCCCGCATGACCTGCTCGCGTGCGGCGTCGGCGATTTCGCCGTTCTCGGTCGCTCCTTCGGCCAGAAACTCGGAACCGAGGTTCGAGGTCATGATGACGACCGTGTTCTTGAAATCGACGGTGCGGCCCTGGGCGTCGGTAATGCGGCCGTCGTCGAGGACCTGGAGCAGCACGTTGAAGACGTCGCGGTGGGCCTTTTCGATCTCGTCAAAGAGGACCACCGAGTACGGCTTGCGGCGGACGGCCTCCGTCAGTTGCCCGCCCTCCTCGTAGCCCACGTAGCCGGGCGGTGCGCCGAGCAGTCGCGATACGGTGTGCTTCTCCTGGTATTCGCTCATGTCGATGCGGAGGATGTTGTCTTCGCTGTCGAAGAGCGCCTCGGCCAGCGTGCGCGCCAGTTCCGTTTTGCCGACGCCCGTGGGCCCCAGGAAGATGAACGATCCGATGGGCCGCCGCGGGTCCTTGATGCCGCTGCGGGCGCGGATGACGGCGTCCGCGACCAGACCGACCGCTTCGTCCTGTCCGACGACGCGGCGGTGCAGGATCTCGTCGAGCCGGAGCAGTTTCTCGCGCTCGCCCTCCACCAGCCGCGTGACGGGGATGCCGGTCCAGAGGGCGACGATCTCGGCGATCTCCTCCTCGGTGACCTCCTCGCGGAGCAGGCGCCCGGCCCCGTGCTTTTCGGCCAGGCGGGCCTCCTCTTGCTTGAGCGAGCGTTCGAGTTCCGGCAGGTGCCCGTGCGTCAGTTCGGCGGCTTTCTCGAGGTCGTAGGCGCGCTGGGCCTGCTCGATCGCCAGGCGTGTCTGTTCGATCTCTTCGCGTACCTGCTGGACGCGATGGATCGACTCTTTCTCGGCGTCCCACTGGGCCTGCATGGCGTCGGCCCTGGTCCGCAGATCGGCGAGTTCCTTTCGGAGGGCCTTCAGGCGATCCTTGCTGGCCTTGTCCTTTTCCTTCTTGAGTGCGGCTTCCTCGATCTCGAGTTGCATGACCCGCCTGGTGGCCTCATCGAGTTCGGCGGGCATCGAGTCGATCTCGGTCCGGATCATCGCGCCGGCCTCGTCCACGAGGTCGATGGCCTTGTCGGGCAGGAACCGGTCTGAGATGTACCGGTTCGACAGGACCGCCGCCGCCACCAGGGCGCCGTCCTGGATCTTCACGCCGTGGTGCACTTCGAACCGCTCCTTGAGGCCGCGCAGGATGCTGATCGTGTCCTCGACCGTCGGCGGGTCCACAAGGACGGGCTGGAACCGGCGCTCCAGGGCCGCGTCTTTTTCCACGTGTTTGCGGTACTCGTCGAGCGTCGTGGCGCCGATGCAGTGCAGTTCGCCCCGGGCGAGCATCGGCTTGAGCATGTTGCCGGCGTCGACGGCGCCCTCGGCCCGCCCCGCGCCGACGACGGTGTGCAGTTCGTCGATGAACATGAGGATGCGGCCGTCGGACTGCTTGACCTCGCCGAGGACGGCCTTGAGGCGTTCCTCGAACTCGCCGCGGTACTTCGCCCCCGCCACCAGGGCGCCCATGTCGAGGGCAAAGATGGTCTTGTCCTTGAGCATCTCGGGCACGTCGCCGCGCACGATCCGCTGGGCCAGGCCTTCGACGATGGCGGTCTTGCCGACGCCCGGCTCGCCGATGAGGACGGGGTTGTTCTTGGTCTTGCGCGACAGGATGCGGATGACGCGGCGGATCTCGGCGTCGCGGCCGATGACCGGGTCGAGTTTGCCCGAGCGCGCCTCATCGACCAGGTCGCGGCCGTAGCGCGCCAGCGCGTCGTAGGTGCCCTCGGGGTTGGCGCTGGCGACCCGCTGGCTGCCGCGCACCTCCGACAGCGCTTTCAGGAACCGGTCGTGCGTCACGCCCAACTGTTTGAGGATGCGTCCGGCGGGCGAGTCGCGCCCCGAGTCGATGATCGCCAGCACGACGTGCTCGACCGAGACGTAATCGTCGCGGAGGCGTTTGGCCTCGTCCTCGGCCTTCACGAGCACCTCGTTCAGCCGCTGGGAGACGTACACGCTGCCGGGTCCTGCACCGGGTCCGCGGACCTGCGGCCGCCGCTCAAGTTCGCGTCCGAGTTCGTCGCGCAGCGCGCCGGCCGGGACATCCATCTTGTTCAGGAGGCGCGGCAGAAGGCCCTCCGGCTGGGTGGCGAGGGCCGCCAGAAGGTGCTCGACGTCCGTTTCCTGGTGCCCGTGGCGCACGGCGAGCGACTGGGCATCGTGCAGGGCCTCCTGGCATTTTTGCGTCAGGCGATTGGGGTCCATGATGTTGGTCTCCTGTCGTCTCCGCGCGGCGGCCTTCGGCCCACACGCTACTGTAGCGCCGGGCTTTATGCCCGGCGGCCGTTGAGTCCGCGGAGGTCGAGTCCCGCGCCGGGGATAAACCCCGGCGCCACAGGTAGCAGAACCCGCCATAAAATCCGGGCACACCCCTTCAGGCCAAGAAGGGCAAACGCCGTGCCACGCTCCCGGGCCCGTTTTCCAGCGTCAAAGGGCAGCCTGGTGGTCGAGAGAAGGGATTCATGGAAGATGTCTATGCCATTTTGGCAGACACCGCCGCCCAAGCCCCACGCCGGTCGCTCCCTTACGGTCGCGGCTCGGATCCTCCGAGAAAAAAAGGTACCTGGTACCTTTTTGGCAAGCCGTGATTTCATGGATTGACGGGCGCCGCTGCGCCGATTACAATGCCGCCGTAATCTGGAGTCTATGGCCGAAGGCCAGAAGGTGGACATCCCGGCTACGGGCGAAGCGGTCGCGGACCTGTTTGCCCGCCAGGAGGTCGTCGACCTCGTCCGTCGGACGCTGTGCGACGAGGGGAGGGCGAGCGTCGAAGGCCTGTGGGGATCCAGCGCGCCGGCCCTGGTCGCGGCCCTTCTTCCGGATTGCCCGTCCACGCTTCTGTATGTGGTGGCCCACATCGACTCCGTGGACGATGCGCGCGACGACTGGCGGCTGTTCGCCGGCGTTGACCCGCCCGTCTTTCCCGCGTGGGAGGCGCTGCCGACCGAGTCCGACGTCTCGGACGAGATCCTGGCCGACCGCCTGCGGGTGTTGAAAGCGCTCGCGGCCGCGCAGCCCCGAGCCCGACGCGGGAGCGTCGGGGCGCCGTCACAGGCCGGGGTGCGTGCCACGGCGGACGAAGATGCCCCGACGCTTCCGCGTCGGGCTCGAAACGGCGTGGCGTTGCCTCGCGTCCTGGTGGCGCCGATTCAGGCCGTGATGCAGCCGGTTCCCTCGCCGCGTCACCTGGCGGAGAACACCGTCGAACTGGTCGTCGGCACCGAGTACAGCATGTCGCACCTCCGCCGGTGGCTGGCCGAGCGCGGGTTCCGCCCTGCGGAACTCGTCCTCGAACCCGGCCAGTACGCCGTGCGAGGCGGCATCATGGACGTGTACCCGCCGACGGCCCCGGCGCCGTATCGGCTGGAGTTCTTCGGCGACGAACTCGAGAGCCTCCGCACGTTTGACCCCTCAACGCAGCGGAGCCTCGACGACCGCGACCGCGTCGCCGTCTCGTTTACGCCGAGCGGCAAAGGCGGACCTCTCGCCCCCGAGACCTCGACCAACCTCCTGGACTACCTGCCGCAAGGCGCATGGATCGTCTGGCAGGACCCGCTGGAGATCGCCGAAGTCGGGCGGTCGTTCATCGCGCGGCTGGCGAGCCCCGTCGGCGTGTATGCGTTCGAGGCGGTGGTGCGCGAGAGCCGCGAGTTCGCGCGGCTCGACGTCTCGAGTTTCACCACGAGCGGCGCGAGCGACGCCTTTGCCCTTCGGACCGAGAGCCTCCCCGCCTTCAGCGGCAAGGCCGAGGCCGTGAGGGAGGAACTGGCGGACCTGGCGGCCGAGGACACCGTGCTCCTGTTCTCGGACAACGAGGGCGAACGAGATCGCCTTGCCGAGATCGTTGACGCCATGGGTCCGGAGACCAAGGGGCGCATCCGCCTCGGCGTCGGTCGCCTCGGCGTGGGCTTTCGCCTTGTGGCCGAGAACGTGGCGGTTGCCTCGAACCACGAGGTCTTTCAGCGGTACCAGGCGCGGCGGCGGCTCGGGCGCCGGCTTGAAACCCGCGCCATCGACACGTGGATGGACTTGGCGCGCGGCGATCTGGTCGTCCACGTGGTCCACGGCATCGGCCGCTACCTGGGCATGAGGACGCTCCGCCGCGATGCCAAGGCCCTGACCGAGACGAAGGGCGCTCCCCTGCTGCCCGGCCCGGCGGCCGCCGAGCAGACCGCCGATTACCTCCTCCTGGAGTTCCGCGACAAGGTCAAGGTGTACGTCCCGGCGTCGCAGGTGGACCTGGTCCAGAAGTACGTCGGCGGCTTCAAGGGCAAGCCGCGCCTCTCGCGCGTCGGCGGCAAGGCGTGGGCCGAGAAGAAGCGGCGGGTCGAGGAGGCCGTCCAGAACTTCGCCATGGAACTGTTGCGCGTCCAGGCCGTCCGGGAGGCACGGCCCGGCATCACCTACCCCTCCGACAGCCTCTGGCAGAAGGAGTTCGAGGCCGCGTTCCCGTACCCCGACACCGAAGACCAGGCGGCCGCCATGCAAGAGATCAAACGCAACATGCGCTCGCCGCGGCCGATGGACCGGCTCGTGTGCGGCGACGTGGGGTACGGCAAGACGGAACTGGCGATCCGGGCGGCGTTCAAGGCCGTCGAAGCCGGCAAACAGGTCGTCGTGCTTGTGCCGACCACCGTCCTGACGGCCCAGCATCTGGGAACCTTCCGCGAGCGGATGGCGGATTACCCCGTCATCATCGAGATGATGTGCCGGTTCCATACGCGAGGGACGCAGGCCGAGATCCTCGATCGGTTCCGCAAGGGGCAAGTCGATATCCTCATCGGGACGCATCGGTTGCTCCAGAAAGACGTCGTGCCGGCTGACCTGGGCCTGGTGATCGTGGACGAGGAGCAGCGGTTCGGCGTCGAGCACAAGGAGCGCCTGAAGCGGATGCGGCAGACAGTGGACATCCTGACGCTGACGGCCACGCCGATCCCACGGACGCTGCACATGTCGCTTCTGGGCATCCGCGATATATCGAGCCTGACGACCGCCCCTCAGGACCGGCGGGCCGTCCGGACCGAGGTGTGCCCGTGGGACGACGGGCGTATCCGCCAGGCCATCTTGCGGGAACTCTCACGCGACGGGCAGGTCTTCTTCGTCCACAACCGCGTCCGGACGATCGAGGCCGTGGCCGACCGGGTGCGCCGGCTCGTGCCGGAGGCCCGCATCGAATGGGCCCACGGCCAGATGAAAGAGCGGGAGTTGGAGGACCGGATGCTCCGGTTCTTCGCCGGCGACGTGGACGTCCTCGTCTCGACCACCATCATCGAGTCGGGCCTCGATGTGCCGCACGCCAACACCATGTTCATCCACGACGCCGACCGCTTCGGCCTGGCCGACATGCACCAGTTGCGCGGCCGCGTGGGACGCTACAAGCACCGGGCGTACTGTTACCTGCTCTTGCCCGAGAAGCGTCCGCCGACGCCGGCGGCGTCGAAGCGTCTGCGTGCCATCGAGCAGTACGCCGAGTTGGGGGCGGGCTTTCAGATCGCCATGCGCGACCTGGAGATCCGTGGGGCCGGCAACATCCTGGGGCTCGAACAGTCCGGTCACATCTCCGCCGTCGGGTACGAGATGTACTGCCGGTTGCTCGAGACGGCCGTGCGCCGGCTTAAGGGCCGGCCCGCCGACGAGCCGTGCCGGGCGGGCGTGCAGTTGGACCTGGTGGCCTTCATTCCGAACCGATACGTGCCGACCGAGAGCCAGCGCATCAGTCTGTATCGGCAGTTGCAGCGGGCGGCAAACGCCCGGACGCTCGCCGAGGTGGCGGCCGAGATCGCCGACATGTACGGCCCCATGCCGGAAGAGGTGCAGGGGCTGGTGGACCTGGAGGCCGTCCGCGTGGCCGCCGCCGATGCGGGAATCCGGTCCATCCACCGAAAGGGAGCGGATCTCGCGTTTACCGTCGAGGACGCCGCTCTGGTTGCACCGCTTCTGGGCGAATCGGGTGACCGGCACGTCTCCGGCGCCGGCGTGGTCCGCGTCCTGGACGCGCACACGTTGGTCTGGCGGCTGCACGAGGATCGCGGCCCGGACGGTGCGCTGGCGCTGCTGAAGAAGGTTCTTGCCCGCTCGGAGGGCGGCAAATAGAATGTGGGTCTCTTTGAGACCCTCTGGGGGCTCGACCGATGAAACCACTTTGGGTGATGCCGGCGGTTGGCGTGCTGGCCCTTGTGGCGGTGGGCTGTGGCCGCCGGGGTAGAGAACTCGGCTCGCTCACGCCGCAGGCCGCTGCGCCGAGTGAGTTCGACACGGGCGGCGGCGCGGCGAGCGAAGAGGTCAACCCCGTCCAATTGGCCCGGCCGGCGACGGGCAGGAAAAGGCCCGAATCGACGGAGCCGCTGGGCAAGTTGACCCGGCCCGACCGCGACGCCGAGTACGAGGCGCGCCTTGAGGAAGTGATGTTGCCGCTTCCCAAGGAGCGCCTGCCTGTCATGGTGGACACCGATGATAGCGGCGGCTCGCCGGTTTTGGTCAACACGGTGCTGGCCGAGGTCAACGGCGAGGTCATCACGCGGGAGGACATTCTTGGTCCGATCCGTCTGCAGATGGCGAAATGGCGGAAGGAGTACTCGCCCCCCGCCTTCGAGAGCCGCTGCCGCCAGGTCATCAACATGAAACTGCGGGGGGAGATCTCCCGCCGGCTCGTTGTCCAGGAGGCGAAGGCGGAACTGTCGGAGCAGGAGAAGACGCACATCGACACCACGCTGGGCCAGACCCTGAAGAACCTGGCTTCCCAGGCAGGCAGCGCCTTGCTGCTCGAAGAGAAACTGGAGCGCGCGGGATCCTCGCTCCGGGAGGAGCGCCGGAGGCGACGAGAGCAACTGATGGTGCAACAGTACTTGCGAAGCAAGATCTCGCCGACCGTCCACGTTACGCACTCCGAATTGTTGAACTACTATCGCCGGGTCCGCGAGGAGCGGTACGTCCAACCGACGCGGATGCGGCTGGGCCTGATTGCGATCCGAAAGAGCGAATCGCCCGACGTGGCCCAGGCCCGCGCGGTGGCGGATGCCGTTCACGAGCGGGCGTCGAAGGGCGAGGCTTTCGCCCGCCTCGCCCGGCGCTACAGCCATGATCCGATGGCCTCGGGCGGCGGCGACTGGGGCCTCGTGACGAAGGGATCGTTCCGCATCAAGGCCGTCGATGAGGTCCTTTTTGCCCTGGAGGCGGGCCAGGTCGGGCCACTCGTCGAGACCGACGAGGCGTTCTACATCGTCAAGGCCCTGGCGCGACAGGAAGCGCGCACGGTTCCCTTCACGGAAGTTCAGGACGAGTTGGAGGACGAGATCAGCGACCGCAAGTACAACGAGACCGTCAACAAGTATGTTCAAGACCTGTACAAGCACGGTTACGTGCGCGTCATGACGGAGAACATGTAAATGCAGTTCACGCTTGTCTGCAAGCGCGTCGCGCGGTGGGTCGGAGCCTGCCCTGAGCCTGTCGAACGGGGACCCACCGCGCACAAAAACGTGTATTCGCGGCCGGTGCCCAGACCCGCCGCGAACGTGCCGCGCTACACTCGAACGCAAACTGCTCTAGGGGCCCTCTCATGCCACAGGTCGTTTTCCTGCCGTACGATCTTCGCCTGGAAGTGCCGCGCGGAACCAGCCTGCTGGCGGCCGCCGACGAGGCCGCCGAGATGGTGGACGACGATTTCTTCGTCGGCGAACTGTGCGAAGGTCGGCACGAGTGCGGCAACTGCTTTGTCGAGATCGTTGAGGGGGCCGATGCCCTCTCGCCCGTGACGGAGTCCGAGCGGAAGTTGCTCGCCGAACTCGGCCGCCGACCCGACACGCGAACCGCCTGCACCGCCCGCGTCTATGGCGACGTGACGGTCCGCATCCCGGACCCGGTCAAACACGGCGAGCGGGGCAGGGCTCAGATGCAGGCCCATCCGTAAGGCGCGGCGCGCGGGGGGCTTTCGAGCCGGGAGCGCCACGCTGTTCGAGCCGGGAGCGCCACGCTGTTCGAGCCGGTAGCGCCACGCTGTTCGAGCCGGTAGCGCCACGCTGTTCGAGCCGGGAGCGCCACGCAGTTCGAGCCGGGAGCGGAAGCTCCCGGTGGCCTTGTCACGCACTGGAACGTGCCAAGACGTGGCAGGTCCCCGGCCGCTTCCGCGGCCGGCTCGGAGGTGCCCATCGGCCGCTTCCGCGGCCGGCTCGGAGGCGCCAGCCGAGCCCGCTTGCCGAGGAAATAGTCTTGCCCGAAGAGCGGCCGGGTCATTTCACGCACGTCGCTGTCATCGGGCCCGGCGCCATCGGCCTGGTCCTGGCTGTGCGCATCGCTCGCGTTGCCGGGGGACCGAGCGTCACGCTGATCGACCATGATGCCGAGCGTGCGCGGCGGCTGAGCGCCGAGCCCATCCGCCTTTCGTCACCGTCGGGGGACCTGGAGGTCCGTATCCCGGTTCGCCCGGCGCCCGCCGCCCCGGCGGACCTCGTGATCCTTGCGACCAAAGCGCACCAGGCTCGTGGCGCGGCGTCCTCGGCGGCAGGCTGGATCGGCGATGCGCCGCTCCTGACCGTCCAGAACGGTATGGGTGTGGCGGCCGAGGTGGCCCAGGCGCTGCCGCACACGACAGTCATCACCGGCGTCACGTACCAGGCGGCCAACCTCACCGGGGAGGGCGAGGTCCGGCACGTTGCCTCCGGCGAGACGTACCTGGGGTACGAGGGGCGCGGCCCGGATGCGACGGTCCGGAAGGCGGTCGATCTGCTGAACGAGGCCGGCCTGCCGGCCACGGCCGAGGCCGACATGACGCCGGTCGTCTGGGGCAAGTTGCTCGTCAATGCGGCCATCAATCCGGTGGCGGCGCTGGCGGCGGTGCGAAACGGCGAGGTCGCCGCCAGGCCGACGCTCTGGGCAATGGCAGAGGCGGTTGCCGAAGAAGGGCAGGCGGTGGCAAACGCCGCAGGCGTGGCGCTGCCGTACGAGAGCGCGGCCAAGGCGGCTATCGACACGGCCCGAGAGACGGCCGAGAACCGATGCTCGATGCTCCAGGACCTTGAGGCCCGTCGGCCGACCGAGATCGACTATCTGAACGGCGCGATCGTACGCGTTGCCGACCAGTGCGGCGTTCCGGTTCCGGCCAACCGCGCCGTGACCGCACTGGTGCGGCAGGTGTCGGCGGTTCATCAGGTGAGCCCGTCGTGAGCGGCGACTCGCGACCGCACCGCGAATCCACGGGAGTGGCGGAGATGGAACCAAACGGCTCGCCTTGGCGCCGGACGCATGTGCTCCTGCTCTTCGCCGTTCTCCTGGCGGCGCTCCTCGTCGGTCTGGCCATCGTTCCTGCGGTTGACCGCGAGTGCGCGAAGCGCCTCGCCAGGGCGTACACCCCTCTTCACGAGCCGCAGGAGACGGCGATGGACTGGCTCCAGGAACCGCCGTACGCGGTTGCGTTGCTGGTGTGCGTCGTCATGGTGGTCCGGCTTTGGCGACGGGCGGACCGGTTGCCGTACTGGGTTGTTCTGGCGGCGGTGGCGGCATGGCTGCTGTGGCGCGAGTTGCCGTGGGATGAGCGCGTGCTCGGCGCCAATACCTTCAGTTGGGCCAAGTATGTCGGCGGTCCCGACGTTCCCCTGTGGGCGCAAGTGGTGTTCGGCGGCGGGTCGATCCTGGCGGCGGCGCTCCTGGTGGGATACGTCCTGTGGAACGGCCGCACGCTCGGCCGGATCGTTCGCGAAAGGCTCGTCTCGTTCAGCACCCTCTTCATCGCATTGGCAGGCCTGGCGCTGGTCGGCGCTCAGATGGTCGATAAGCACCGCTCGACGGATGACCTGCTCGGCACGAGCCTTTCGGCGTGGGATCTGAAGGACTACCTCGAGGAGTCGCTGGAGGTCGTCGGGCCGGTGCTGCTGGCGATGGCCTGCCTCCTGGCGGTGCTCGAAGAGCCGCCGGCCGATCCGGCATCATAGGGCCGGCGTCGGTTCGTCACGACGGGGCTTGTCGGGGCGAGGCCCTTCTTTGTAGTGCTTGCTGCGCTTGGGTGGTCCCTTTGGTGGTCCCTTTGGTGATCCTTCAGGCGGTCCGCGGAATGGCGGTTCCGGTTTGCCCTCGAGTGCTTCTTTGAGCCGCTTCTCGACGATCTCGCGTCGGTGCTCCGCGCGGTCCTTGAGTTCGCGTCGCAGTTGCTCGATGCGTTCATCGAGTCCGCGGATGTGTGCCTCGTGTGTGGCGAGTTCGAGTGAAAACATCCGGTCGATAACCTTTCGCAGTTCCTTGGTGAACGCCTCCTTCTGTTGGGGGTCTTCGGCCGTGCGGGCTTTGGCGGCCAGATCCACGGCGCGCATTCTCAACTGCCGTTCCTCGATCGCCTTGCGGAAGGCCGCCTCGTCTCGCCCTTTCAGGTGCTGCAACTGGGCGATCTCGAATCGCAGCCGCCGGCAGTACTGGCGGAACCGTTCGGGTTCCGACCGGCGCATTGTCTCCAGAGTCTCGCGCCGCCAGGGCATGTGCTTGTCGATGAAAGCGAGGATGTTCTCGATCTGCTCGTCTGTGACGTCACGGAAGATTGACGGACTGCGGCCGGAGCGCCAGCGCTCGCCGTGCCGGGGGCGCTCGCCCTCGGGCGGCCGGCGCGGTCGCGTCCCGGGCGGCGGTGGCGGCGGTCCGGGCCGCCTGTCGGTCGCCGACGGGCCGCGGCGAGGCTCGTCCGGCGCCGGCTGCGGACCCCGTTCCTCGGCCATGGCCAGGTTCCAGGTCGCTACCAGCGCCAGGACAAAGGCCAGGGCCGTCAGTACCTGTCGCATGGTTTCCTCCTATCACGTCACGGCACGCCGGGCAAACCAGCCGGCTGACGGTTACCGGCGCGATGCGGGTCAGCCCGGAACGCCGATCTCCCTGCCGAAGTTATCCCACGGCAGGCGGCTCTCGCCGTTGATCGACTCCGGCACAGTGTTGTCAGAGCCGTTGCCGCTCTCCCATAACGTAGCCAGCGTGCCAAGTTCGAGCATTTCGATCTCTGTCGAGATCTCTGCGATCTCTTCCTCAAACCGGGTCTCGTCCATCCACGCGGCCTGTGTTTCACCGGCAACGGGCGGCGACCGGTCGGTCGATGGCACGAGGGCGTAGGCGAGCGCGACCGCGATGATGACGGCCGCAGCGGCAGCCCAGCGGTAAGGATACATCCGCGTCAGGACGCCCGGCCGCGCGGCCTTGCGCGCCGCGGCGACCGACAGACGCTTCCGGAGCAGTTCGATAGCCTGTGGCCTGACGGCCGGCTCCCGGTCGAGGGTCTCGAGCGCCGCCAAGCCGCGCTCCACGGCTTCCATCTCGCGGCGGCAGGCCTGGCAGCCTTCCAGATGGTTCGCGAGGGCGCGGCGTCGGCGCAGCGGCGTCTCGCCCGTCGCATACAACACCCATTCCGTCTTGTCAGGGCAGCGGTTCATAGTGTTCCCCCGGGAACATGTCCCCCAACTTTTTCAGCGCGCGATGGGCCCGTGCCAGGACGGTTCCGAGCGGCTCACCGGTGGCCTGGGCGATAGCCTTGAACGTCAGGTCGCCGTAGTACCGCATGAGCAGGACCTCCCGGTCGGCGTTCGGCAGCCGCGCCAGAGCCTGTTCGACCCGTCGCGCCTGTTCGCGGCGGAGGGCGTCGGCGTCGGGCGGCGAGTCGGCAGCCGGTGTCACTCCCGGGGCGGTCTCGTCGGCGTCGTCGCCGAGGGGTGCGGCCCGTTCGCGCGGTCGCCGGCGGATCCAGTCGCGCGCCAAGTTCACCGCAATGCGAAAGATCCACGCCCGGAATCTGCCTTCCGGACGGTACGTGTCCATACTTCGAAAGGCACGCAGGAGCGTTTCCTGCATCAGGTCTTCGGCCACGTCGGGCCGGCCGACCATGCGAAGCAGGAGGCCGTAAACGCGCGGCGCGAATGACACGAGCAGGCGCTCCACATCCGGAGGATCGCCTGTGCGTTCGTTCATGCCTTCCGCCTGTCTAAACGGCCTTCGCGTGCGATTATTGCGGCCGATTGCGGCGTCGGCCTGCCGGCGGCACGCCGGCCGGGGAGCCGAACAGACCCCCGGTTGACACGGCGCCGGCCTGCGGGCTATTATCCCGCCATGCGGATTCTGGGCCTGGACCTCGGTCGGCGGCGCGTTGGCGTCGCCGTCAGCGACCCGAATGGTACCATCGCGCATCCCCTTCTGCAATTCGAACCCAAGGGGCGGCGAGACCTCGTAGCCACCGTCAAACGCCTCGTCGCCGAACAGGAGGCCGGACGGGTCGTTGTCGGGATGCCGGTCCTGGTGGACGGGCGGAAAGGGGAGCAGGCCCGGTGGACGGAGGCGGTCGTATCGGTCCTGGCAGAGGCCCTCGATGTGCCCGTAGCCATCTGGGACGAGCGGTTCACCACCCAGGAGGCCGAGGCGGCGATGCGGGAGGCCGGCCTTCATCCCAAGAAACGAAAGATGCGCCGCGACAAGGTGGCGGCGACCCTCATCCTTCAGTCGTACCTTGACGCGGGGTCTCCGCCGTAGAGCCGTTGACGTTCACGTGTATCAGCGCACCTTGTGCGGCGGGTCGGGAGACCCGCCGCGCAAGGCGCTCCTACAGTTGAACGTGGACTGCTCTAAGTGGTCTCAGGTAAGTCTTTTGCCGTCGGGCGCGAGTGTAACCAGGCGCGAGCGTAAGCGAGCGGGTGCCGTTCTCGCCACAGCAAAAGACTTACGTAAGACCGGTTAGCCGCGCGCTGCCAGGGCGTCGCTATCGAGGCGTATTTCCCTGCCGTGCGCGTCGAAGCAGCGGCACACGAGTTGATCCATGCCGGCCTGTGCGTCGTTCACGAGGCGAATGCGCCGGTGATGGCTGCTCTCCATTTTCACGAGCATGGTGCGCCTGGTGTTGCTGATGTACTCGGCCACGTTCGGATGGAGGCGAACCTCGATCTCCGCAACCTGGTCGCGGCCGGTCAGAAGTTTCAGGTACCGCATGACCTCCAGGGCCATCGACTCGGCGTTCTTGATGATGCCGGAGCCTTTGCAGTAGGGGCAGTCCATGTAGGTCGCGTGTTCGAGGCTGGGCTGCACCCTCTGGCGGGTCATCTCGACGATTCCAAACTTCGAGATGTGAGCCATCTGTGACCGTGCCCGGTCGGCCCTGAAGGCGTCGCGGAGGGCCTTTTCGACGTGGCGGCGGTTCTGGGGCTTTTCCATGTCCACGAAATCGAGGATGAGGAGGCCGCCGAGGTCGCGTAGCCGGATCTGGCGGGCGATCTCCTTGGCGGCTATCAGGTTGAGTTGATGAGCGGACTCCTCGGCGTCGCGGCCGTGGCGGAATCTGCCGGAGTTCACGTCGATGGCCGCCAGGGCCTCGGTCTGGTCGATGACCAGGCTCCCCCCCTTCGGCAGGGGAACCGTCCGGCTGCAGGCCAGTTCGATGGCTTCCTCGATGTGGTACTTGTGGAACAGTGGGACCTTGCCGTTGTAGAGTTTTGCGCGCCCGTGGTAGCGCGGCATGACGATCTTCATGAAGTCGCGAACCCGGCGCAGGGCGGGCTCGGAATCGACCCAGATGGTTTTGATTTCGGGCGTGTAGATATCGCGGAGCGTCCGCAAGACGAGGTCCGATTCGCGAAAGATCTCGGCCGGGGCCTTTTCGGTTTTGGCTCGTGCCTTGACGACCCCCCAGAGGCGGACGAGGTAGTTGAGGTCTCTCTGGATGTCGCGTTTGCTTCGGCCGAGCCCGGCCGTCCGCACGATGAACCCCATGTCGGCGGGGGGTTCAAGGCCGGAGAGCAGTTCCCGCAGTTGCTTGCGGGTGGCATCGTCCTCGATCTTTCGCGACACGCCCAGGCGTCCCAGGTGCGGCATCAGGACGAGGTAGCGTCCGGGGATGGAGAGCGCGGTCGTCAGCGACGGCCCTTTGGTGCCGATGCCTTCCTTGGTGATCTGGACGACGACGTTGTCGCCGGGCCGGAAGATCTCCTGGATGGTTCTCCGGCGGCGGTGGTTCCTGCCTTTTCCTTTTTCCTTCTCCTTGCCCTTGCCCTTGGTCTCCCCGTTGCCGCCTCGCAGGCGCCGCGGATAGGCCCTGGAGATAACGTCGCTGACGTGCAGGAAGCCGTTCTTGGGCATTCCGATTTCGACGAAGGCGGCCTGGATGGAGGGTTCGATGTTGTTGATGCGGCCATTGTAGATGTTGCTGACGTGGCGTTCGACGCTGGCGCGTTCCATGTAGAGTTCTTCCAGGGTGCCTTCGCGGACGATGGCGATTCGGCACTCCTGGCCTTCAACGACGTTGATCAGCATTTCTGTACTCATGAGGACATTATCCTTTCGAGTTGTCGGTTTTGCGGAGGGCGTCGGTCTCGGAGGAGCGGCGCTCACGCGAGGCGGATCTCGGTCCGGCGCACATCCGCCCGCGCGACCGCCTCGTCGTCGGAGCCCAGCAGGTGCAGGACTTCGTCGGGCCGGACCGTCCCGTTGGGGCCGGTTGCCAGGACCATGCGGACCCGTCGGTCGCCTGTCGTCTCGATGCGCTTGATAAACGGGCGGGCATCGAGATGTTTGTCGGCCTTGGGCCGGTGGCGCACGACCGGCGCTTCGGACCGTGCGAGCAATCGCGCGATCCGCTCCTCGAGGTCAACGCACGGCGCCTCCAGCCGCGCGACATAGACAACGGCCACAGGACGGGCCTTCTCGGTGGGGCGGAGGAGATCGAGGGAATCGATCCGGATGTCGGCGGGAACCTGACGGCGAAGATGGCCGAGGACAGCCTCAGGATTGACCCAGTCGGCCAGTTCGAACTCAAGGATCTCGGCCTCTGAGGCAATACCGACGCTGCGCGGTTCCACAAGCGACATTTTCGGCCGCGGGTTAAACCCCTGGCTCAATCGAAGGGGCAACCCCGCACGCCGAAGCGCCCGCTCCCACAGACGCATCATGTCGTGATGGCTAAGGTACCGCTTGTCTCCCTCCACAGAAAACCAAAGACGCAACCGTTGACGAAACAAACGTCCCTCTCATGTCTCAGAACCCCTCGTATTCCTGCCGCGCCCGGCGCGGAGTCGTTCGGTTTCAGAACCCGCATTATAAATCGAGCGCGTCGGGCATGCAATCCAGGAATCTTCAGATCAGTTTCGTCTTGCCCGGCACCGCCAGTGGCTGCACGGGGTTCGGCCCGAACTTGAACTCCTTCGGGACGATGTCGAGTTTCGAGGCCTTCATGGCCCAGTCCCACTTGATTTCGCGTCCGGTGTAGGCCGACATGCGGCCGAGGATGGCGGTCATGGAACTCTCGGCGACCTGCTTGCCCTCGTTCAGGGGCTTGGCGGCGCGGATGCTCGCGATCAGGTCCGCGTGTTCCTGGATCGAGGGGTCCTTGACCTGCTTCTCGTACGTCCATGCGGCCGGGCCGGTGATGGCGCCCCTGGACGGAAACGCCGTGCCCTTCGAGCCGACGATGAGCGCATCGACACGGTTCGCGGCGCCGGCCGCCTGGCGGCACAGGCTCATGACGCGCACGCCGCCGGGGTACTCGTACTCGACGGCGAAGTGGTCCCAGATGTTGCCCCATTTGGGGTCGGTGCGGGTTTGGCGGCCGCCGGTTGCGATGCACTTGACGGGCGGCGACTGAAAGGCCCAGTTCATGATGTCGTGCTGGTGGACGTGCTGCTCGACGATATGGTCGCCGGAGAGCCAGGTGAAGTAGTACCAGTTGCGGCACTGGTACTCCATCTCGGACCATTTCGGGTCGGCGCCTCGATGCCAGAGTTCGCCCGTCAGGAAGTAGCAGGCCCCGGTGCGAAGTTTGCCGATGCGGCCGTCGTGGATGCGTTTCATCGCCGCGATGGCGCCGGCATGATGGCGTGTCTGGGTGCCGGCGACGATGGCGAGTTTCTTCTCGCCGGCCATGCGAGCGGTCTCGATGACACTGCGGACGCCGACCGGATCGACCGCCACCGGTTTCTCGGCGAAGACGTGCACCCCGGCCTCGATGGCATCCCGCATGTGGATCGGCCGGAAGCCGGGCGGCTGGCACAGCAGCACCAGGTCGACGCACTCGATCACCTTCTTATGGTTGTCCCAGCCGGCGAAGCATCGCTCGGGCGTCACCTGGAACTGGTCGGCCGTGAGTTGCTTCGTTTTCTTTAGCCGGTTGTAGCAGGTATCCACGCGGTCTTTGAACAGGTCGCCGAGTGCCCGGATGACGACTCCGGGCGCCGATTTGGCGCAGTTGGCGACGTCGCGGGTGCCGCGGCCGCCGGTTCCGACCAGGCCGATCCTGATCGTATCGGTGCCGGCGGCGTGGGCGACGTTGGCGAGACCGGCCGCAACGGCGCCGGCCGAGACGAGGTTCTTGCGTGCTGTCATGGTCCTGCCCCTTATTGAAGACAGACCGGGAACTCGCCCGCTGCCGGACGAGAGGGCAACGCCGGCCGCGCGGTGGACCGAGCGGGCCACCGCGCGGAGATGGTATCGCGTGTAACTATGCGGTACTTTGTCAAGTTCGACGCCACATAGGCAAGCTGTAGCGCGGTGTCCAGTCCTGGGCACCGCGCGGTGGGCAAGACTGCCCACCGCGCTATCCGCGGTGGGTACTCCAGACCCACCGCGCAAGATTTATCTCGGACCGCTTAGATGAGTTTCGTCTGTCCGGGCACCGCGACGGGGGGCGGCGTGTACGGCCCGAAGGAGACGTTCATGTTCGCGGGTCCGAGTTTGAGTTTCGAGGCCTTGACGGCCCAGTCCCACTTGATCTCGCGGCCGGTGTAGGTGCACATGCGACCGAGGACGGCGGACATGGTCGATTCGGCGACCTGCTGGCCTTCATTCCAGTAGTCGCCCTTGCCCGTGAGGCTGCGCAGGCAGTCGATGTGCTCCTGGACGTAGGGGTTGATGTCTTTGCCTTCGAACTTCCAGGCGTTCTCGCCTTCGATGCTGCCGCTGAGGCCGGACGCACCTTTGGTGCCGACGACTCGCTCTGAAACGCGGTGCGACGACTTGCCGAATTGCGAGCAGTAACTGGCGACGCGGGCGCCGTTTGCGAACCCGAACTCAACGGCGTGGTGGTCGTAGATGTTGCCGGGTTCCGGCCGCGCTGCGCGGCCGCCGATCCCGATGGCCGAGACCGGGTGGGTGTTGAACGCCCACAAGACCATGTCGATGTTGTGGACGTGCTGCTCGACGATGTGGTCTCCGCACGTCCAGCACCAGGCAAACCAGTTGAGGATTTGCCACTCGGTGTCGGACATGCCCGGTTTGCGGGGCCGCTTGTGCGTGACCGGTCCGCCCATCCAGTAGCACTGGCCGCCCACGAGGTCGCCCATGGCGCCGTCGTGGATGCGTTTGAGGTTTTCCTGCCGGCGTGTGCGATGGCGTCGCTGGGTGCCGGCCACGACGGTCAGTTTTTGCTGCTTGGCCACCTCGGCCGCGGCGCAGACCTGGTTGTAGCCCCAGGGGTCGACGCAGACGGGCTTCTCCATGAAGACGTGCTTGCCGGCTGCAATGGCCGCCGCAAAGTGGTACGGCCGGAAGCCCGGCGGGGCGGCGGTGATGATCGAATCCACGCCGCTCGCGAGGACCGCTTTGTGGTTGTCGAAGCCGCCGAAGCAGCGTTCCTCGGGCACCTGGTGTTTCTTGCCGTGACCGACGGCGCGGTCCTTCCACAAGTCGCCGCACGCCCATATCTGGACGTTGATACCGGCGAGTTTGGCCGCCTCGAGGCAGTTCCCGGTGGCGCCCCTGCCCCTGCCGCCGCAGCCGATTACGCCTACCTTGACGACGTCGCTTCCAGCGGCGTGGGCGACGTTCGATGCGAATCCGGTCATCAGGGTAGCGGCCCCGGCGGCCGCCGTCCCCTTCATAAAGTCGCGGCGTGACACCTGCTTGGTTGGTGGTTTGCTCATCGTTTTTCCTTTCGTCTTGCGCGTCGGTGCGCTGTTCGAATAACCTTGCCTGTGTGCCCAAGAGAAGAGTCTGCCGCGCACAGGCGACTAAATCAACTCTGTTTTACCCGGAACCGCTGCGGACAAGACTGCTCCGCCGGGCGACCGGGCGCGGTCGGTGCGTAGAGCGACCGCGCAAGGCTTGCCTGATGTCGCTCAGAAGTTGTCGCAGTAACGGTAAGCCTTGATGACGGCCTGCTCGCCCTCGACGCCGCGCTTGCTGTTGCCGTGCTCCATGCCGAGGACGCCTTTGAAGCCTTTATCGTGTAGCCATTTGAAGATGTTCTTGTAGTTGATTTCTCCGGTGGTGGGCTCTTTGCGGCCGGGGTTGTCGCCGATCTGGATGTAGCCGATCTCGTCCCAGGACTTCTCCATGTTGGGGATGAGGTTGCCTTCCTGGACCTGGGCGTGATACAGGTCGTCGAGGATCTTGCACGACGGGCTGCCGACGGCCTTGCAGATGAGGTAGCCCTGCGTGACCTTTCGCAGGAAAAGTCCCGGGTGGTTCGTCCACCAGTTCAGCGGTTCGAGGACCATGACGAGGCCTGCCGGTTCGCACACCCCGGCCGCCACCTTGAGGTTTTCGATGCAGTTGGCCGTCATGTAGTCCCACTCGAGCCGCTGGTTGACGCCGCCCGGCACGACGGTCGTCCACTTGGCGCCGACACGTTTGGCCGTCTCGATCGACCGCTGCAGGTTCTTCCGGATCTGGTCCTGGACGTCCTTGCCGGTCTTGGAGACGAGGTCGGTCCCGCCGGCGAGGCGGCTGACGAAGACGCCCATCGTCATGCCGAGTTGCTGGAAGGTTTTGCCGATCTTCTCCTGGAGGTCGGGTGCTTTGCCCATCATGCCGTTGTCTTCCCAGGCGGTGAAGCCCTGGTCGGCAGCGAACTTCACTTGGTCGATGGGGTCGTTGCCCGCGCCGGCCTTGAACATGCCGAAGTGCGGGGCGTACTTCATCCGGAACTTGGCCCGGCTTGACGGTTTCGCTCCTTGTGCGCGGGCCCCGGCGGCGGCCGTCCCCACGGACATGGCCGTTGCGCCGCCCGCTACGGACGTTCTCAGAAAGTTACGTCGATTCATGGTCCTGCCTCCTTGCGCTGGATTCACCTGCCGCCCGGCGACGAAAATCCCCCGCGGCGCCCGATGGCTCAGACGGCGGCAGGTTGCGCTCGTCACGCCACCAGTTCCGGCAAGAGCCGGCGGATAATCTCGGCCAGGTAGGCGTCCACTTCCCGGTCGGAGTCGAACTGGAAGACCTTCTCGCAGACCTCCTTGGCCTGGTCCATCGTCACACTGCGGATCACCTTCTTAATCTCAAGAAGCGTGGCGGGGGATACGCTGAAAACCTGGATTCCCAACCCCAGCAGGACGAGCACGTAGTTTGGCTCGCCGGCCATTTCGCCGCACACCGCCACCTCGATCTCGGCGTCCCGCGCCGCATCGGTCACGGTCTTGATCAGCCTCAGGACTGCCGGATGGCCCGGCGTGTACATGCTCGCCACACGCTCGTTCGTGCGGTCCACCGCCAGAACGTACTGCGTCAGGTCGTTTGTGCCGATGCTGAAGAAATCGCATTCCTGCGCGAACTGCCGCACCATGATTGCCGCGCTTGGCACCTCGATCATGATGCCGACTTTGATGTCCGTGCTTGCGTGGATGCCTTCCTCCTCGAGGTCCTCGCGGACGTCGGCCAGGAGCATCTTGGCCTGCCGCAGTTCCTTGAGGTTTGTGATGAGCGGGAACATGATCCGCACAGGGCCCAACGCGCTGGCGCGAAGGATCGCCCGCAGTTGCGTCTTGAAGCCGGCGACGTACTGGAGGCTGAACCGGATGCTCCGGCACCCTAGAAACGGGTTGCGTTCGTCGTAATCGTCCGACAGGTGGGTGAACTTGTCGGCCCCCAAGTCGCAGGTGCGGATCGTGATGGGCCGGCCTTTGCAGGCCTCGATGGCTTCGGCGTAGGCCTGATAGTGGTCCTCTTCGCTGGGTTCATCGTCGCGGTCAAGGTAGATGAACTCCGTGCGATAGAGGCCGATGCCGCTGGCCCCTCGGGCCAGGCACGCCTGGACCTCGTGGGGGAACTCGATGTTGCCCCAGAGGAGGACCTCGTGGCCGTCGGTGGTGGTGGCCGGCAGGTCTCTCAGGTGGCCGAGTTCTTCCTCCATGCGATGGAACCGCTGCTCGGCCTTGTGAAAGCGCGTGATCGTCGGCTCGTCGGGGTCGATGACCACCAGGCCGCGGTTGCCGTCCACAATGACCGTATCGCCGCCCGAGAGGTCGGCCGTGATGTTCCGCAGGCCGACCACCGCCGGGATCCCCATGGCGCGGGCGACGATTGTCGTGTGGCTGGTGCGGCCGCCGATGTCCGTGGCGAACGCCAGGACCTTCGACGGGTCGAGTCCCGCCGTCTGGCTCGGCGTCAGATCGTGGGCGATGACGATGACCGGCTCGGTCAGTTGGTGCAGGCTCTCGCGTTTGGCCCCGATGAGGTTCCTCAGCAGCCGTTTCTCGACGTCCCAGACGTCGGCGACGCGCTCCGCCATGTACCGGTTCGGCAGGGCGAGGACCTTCTTGGCGTAGCCCTTGAGGATCTGCGAGACGGCGTACTCCGGACTGTAGCGTTTGCGCTCGACGAGTTCGCGGATCTCGTCAATGACGGAGGGGTCGCCGAGCAGTGCGTCCTGGACGTCGAAGATGGCGCCGAGTTTCTCGCCGATGTCGGCGGCGACGCGCTGGCGGAGTTCGCGGACCTCCTGGCGGGCGCGCTCGACGGCTTCCTGGAACCGTGCCAGTTCCGCCTGGATCTCATCCGATTCGATGTCGCGGCGGGGGATGCGAAACTGCTCGCTGTCCAGGACGATCGCGGGTGCGATCGCAACGCCCGGCGAGACCGCGATACCTTTGCGCGTTTCCATCGGATTGGCTGCTCGCGGGGGACGGACTACTTCAGGTCCTTGTCGAAGTTGGCTACCACCTCGGCCAGGATCTGAAGGCAGGCGTCCGCGTCTTCCCCTTTACTCTCCAGGCGAAGCATGGTGCCCGGCATAGCCTCAAGCAGCATCATCTCCGTAATGCTCTTCCCGTTGACCGTCTCGTCGCCCTTGGACACGGTCACGGTACAGCGGAACCGGTTCGCCGTCTCGACGAACTTGGCCGCCGGCCGCATGTGCAGCCCCAGGGGGTTGACGATTGTCACCTCGCGTATGGGCACGAGCATATCTTCCCAAAGCCGGGGGCGGACGCACCGTCATCCCAGTTCCTCATCGGCCTCGCGCAACAGGCCCACCAGTTCCTCGCGGGTGGACGCCTGGCACATGAAGCGGCGGAGGTGGTCGTTCTTGACGCTCCGAAAGATATGCTCCATCGCTTTCAGGTGCTGCTCGGGTTGATCCGGGTTCGACAGCAGCAGGAAAAACAGATGGACCGGCCGGCGGTCCAGGGCGGCAAAGTCGATGCCGGCAGCGCTGCGGGCCACCACACCCACCACCCCCTTGATGCCTTCATGCTTGGCGTGCGGGATGGCCACGCCGTTGCCGAACCCCGTCGTGCCCTTCTTTTCGCGACGCAGAATGGCGTCCACCGTCTTGCGGCGGTCCTTTGCCGAGACCGCGTTGATTGTGATGAGTGCCCCGACCATCTCGTTGATCGCGCCGCGAGCCGTGTCGGCCTTGAGGTCGGGCATGATGGCCGAGGTTGCGATGAACTCCATCAACTTCATGTCGGCTGGACTCCTCGCCGGTCTTAGGCGCGCGTGGGCTGATGCGGGTTCGGACCGCGCCCCTTCCGGTGGCGGGTGCGGTCCTTGTGTTCGAGCAACTGTCGCTCCAGCCGCTCCGCCGCCTGGTCGATCACCGCGTGCATGTTGTGGCCGGCAGCCTGTGCCACAAGGTCGCCGCTGTGCTCCAGATCGGCGATCATCTCGCAGGAGAAGCCGTCGCCTCCCCTGTTCAGCACCACGTGAATCGACTGGATCTTGTCATAGTATTTCAGGAGGCGCCGGGCCTTTTCGTCCGCCCGGTCTCTCATGTCGGCGGCAATCGACCCGTGCCGCGCGGTTACTTCGATCTGCAACCTCTCCCTCCCTCCACGCATCGCGCCATTGAGGCCGCGCCGGTACCCGTTGACGAGCGCCGGCAGTATAGCAGTTGCCCTTGGCGAAGTCAACGATTTCACGTGCACCCTCGACCTACCTCCCCTCCCCGCTCCGGGTGCGGCCCTTTTAGGGTTGACGGTGCGGTTCGGGGAGGGTAGATTACGCCGCTTGAGAAAGCGGGGATGGTGTGCGCTTGGCAAGTGCCGGCGCGCGGCCGCCGGAGCAGGACAGCAACCGGGTTTCGCATGGACCTCGAAGACCCCAGAAAACGGATTGACGAGATCGACGCCAGGCTTGTGGCCCTGATGAACGAGCGTGCCCGTTACGCGGTCGAAGTGGGAAAGATCAAGCGCGAGACCGGCGAGGCGTCTGTCTACAACCCCGCGCGCGAACGTGAGGTGTTCGAGCATATCGTGGAGGCCAACAACGGTCCCCTCCCGGACCATAGCCTGATGGCCATCTGGAAGGAGATGATGAGCGGTAGCCTCTCGCTCGAGAAATCCCTGAAGGTGGCCTATCTCGGACCGGAGGCCAGTTTCAGCCACCTCGCCGCCCTTGACAAGTTCGGGCACAGCGTTGAACTGGTCGCCGTCCGCGACATCTCCTCGGTCTTCGACCAGGTGGCCCGAGACGCGGCAGACTACGGCATCGTGCCCGTCGAGAACACCACCGGCGGCGGCGTCCGCGACACGATGGAGTGTTTCCTGTGGGTCCACGGGCCCGTCAAGGTTTGTGCCGAGATGGCCCTGCCCATCCACCAGAACCTGCTGTCGAAAACGACGCTCGATCGCGTCACGAAGGTTTACTCGAAGCCCCAGGTCTTCGACCAGTGCCGCCGCTGGCTGACGGCCAGCGCGAGCCAGGTCGACCTCGTTGCCGTGGGCTCGACGGCCGAGGCGGCGCTTCTGGCGTCGCGGGTCGAGGGAACCGCCGCCGTCGGCTCAGAAATGGCCGCTTCCGTCTACGGCCTGGACGTCCTCGCCTCTGCCATCGAGGACAATCCCCAAAACCAGACGCGGTTCCTCGTTCTGGGCCGCGAGAGCGCCGGACGCACCGGCCGCGACAAGACCTGTCTCCTGTTCAGCGTTGCTCACGCGGCGGGGGCGCTGGTCGAAGTCCTCGACATCTTCCGACGCTACACGATCAACCTGACCAAGATCGAATCGCACCCGTTCCCGACGAAGACGTGGGAGTATTACTTCTTCGCGGATATCGAGGGGCACGCCGAGGACGAGAACGTCAAGGGGGCTCTCGAGGAAGCGCGGCGCCACTGCCGCCGACTCGAAGTCCTGGGATCGTTTCCCGTGACCGTCACCGCCGAGTGACAGGTCCTGGCGCGTGCTCGCGCGGTGGGCAGTCTTGCCCGCCGCGCGATGGTGCGGAGTTTGCCGGTTGATGGCGACGTAAGGCAGAAAGCACCATGATCATTGTGATGCAATCCAGAGCGGCGGACGCGCAGGTCGAGGCCGTCACGCGCCGCATCGAAGACCTGGGGCTGAAGGCCCACATTTCGCGCGGCGAGTTCCGGACCATCATCGGCGCCATCGGCGATGAGACACTCCTGAAACCCGAGTTCTTTGCCGGGCTGGCGGGCGTCGAGACCGTCATGCCCATCATGAAGCCCTACAAACTCGCCAGCCGCGACTTCCACGCCGACGACACCGTCCTGGAGATCGGGCCCTTCAAGGCCGGAGGGACGTTCCTGTCGGTTATGGCGGGGCCCTGTGCCATCGAGAGCGAGGGCCAACTTCGCGAGGCTGCCCACGCCGTCCGCGACGCCGGCGCCGTGATGCTCCGTGGCGGCGCCTTCAAGCCGCGCACCAGCCCCTACAGTTTCCAGGGCCTGGGCGAGGAGGGACTCAAGATCCTCCAGCGCGTCGGCGCCGAGGTCGGCCTGCCGACCGTCACCGAGGTCCTCGGCGTCCGAGACGTCGAACTGGTGGCCGGCTGCGCCGACGTCCTCCAGGTCGGCGCCCGCAACATGCAGAACTTCCGCCTGCTGACCGAGGTCGGCCAGGCCGGCAAGCCCGTCCTTCTCAAGCGCAATCCGGCCGCCACCACCGAGGAACTCCTCATGTCGGCCGAGTACATCCTGGCCGAGGGCAACCACCGCGTCATGCTGTGCGAGCGCGGCGTGCGGGGGTTCGATACGGCGACGCGGTACATGCTCGACCTGGCGGCCGTGCCGGTCATTCAGGGCGTCTGCCACCTGCCCGTCATCGTGGACCCGAGCCACGCGACCGGGCGCCGGGAACTCGTGCCGCCGATGGCCCTGGCGGCCGTGGCCGGCGGCGCCCACGGCGTCTTCGTCGAGGTGCACCCGGATCCCGAGAAGGCCCTGAGCGACGGCCCCCAGCAACTGACGCCCGACGCCTTCCGCCGGATGATGGCCGAACTCGCACCCATCGCCGAAGCCGTCGGACGAGAACTCCAAAAACCGAATAGCAATTAGCCCCCGGTGAATACACCGGGGGGCCACGAACGGAGATCAACCGAATGCGAAAACCTTTCATCTGCGGCAACTGGAAAATGAACACGACACGGGCCGAGGCCGTCGCCTTGGCCGAAGCCACCGCCGCCACGGCCGCCGACGTCACGGCCGTCGAGGTCGGCGCCTGCCCGCCCGCGTGCTACCTCGAGGCGGTCCTGGCAGCCGCCAGCGGCACGCCCATGGTCGTCGGCGGGCAGAACATGTACTTTCAAGAAAAGGGCGCCTTTACCGGCGAGATTGCGGGCCCCATGCTCGCCGACCTCGGATGCACCACCGTCATCCTCGGTCACAGCGAGCGGCGGCACGTGTTCGGCGAACCCGACGACCTCATCTCGAAGAAGGTCCATGCGGCCTTTGCGTGCGGACTGAAGCCCATCCTCTGCGTCGGGGAACTCATCGACGAGCGCCGCGCCGGCGAGACCGAAGCCGTGGTCCGACGCCACGTCACAGCCGGCCTTGGAGGCCTCACGGCCCGGCAGGCCGCCGACGTCGTCATCGCGTACGAACCCGTCTGGGCCATCGGCACCGGCGAGACCGCCACACCCGACCAGGCCCAGGAACTGCATGCCTTCATCCGGACGCTCCTGGCGGACCTGTACGATGCACCTCTGGCCCAGACGGTCCGCATCCAGTACGGCGGCAGCGTCAAACCCGAGAACGCGCATGACCTTATGGCCCAAGCCGACATTGACGGCGCGCTCGTTGGCGGCGCCAGCCTCAACGGCGATTCCTTTGCCGCCATCATCACCGAGGCCGCCAGGGCGAAAGGGCTGTAGAACGACGGGAGGTCTCATGGCGGATCGCTAACGACCGCCGGAACGGCGATCGGTACGGCAAGGTACCGATGGCGTTCCATCGCGGCGAAGCCGCTATTTGCCATTAGCCATTCGTCATTAGTCATTGTTCTAAAGGAGATGTGACCCGTGGAAACCGCCTGCATGGTTCTGTTTCTCCTGACGGCCGTTGTCTTGATCCTGCTGATCCTGATTCAGAAAGGGCGCGGCGGCGGGCTCGCAGGCGCGTTCGGCGGTCCCGGCGGTCACAGCGCCTTCGGCACCAAGACGGCCGACATCTTCGTCAAAGCCACCGCTGTGATTGCCGGCATCTTCTTTCTACTGTCCATCCTGACGGCATGGATCATGCGGCCCGAGAAAGTCGCCCGGCCCTACGAACAGCCCAAGGCCCCTGCGCCCGCCCAACCCGGCGCCGACACGCAAACGCCCGCAGGCGAAGGAACAACGGGCGGCCATGCCGCCAAGGACGCTGCGCCAGAGGGAACCAAACCCGCCAGGTAACGCGGCCACAGGAGTTCTTATGACGGACCCCGGCGCCATCCTCGATGTCTTTCGCGACGCGGGAGCCCTCCTCGAGGGCCATTTCCTGCTCGCAAGCGGCATGCACAGCCCGACGTATCTCCAGTGCGCACTCGTCCTCCGGGAACCGAGCCGGGCGGAGCGCGTTTGCGGCCGGTTGGCCTACCGCTTTGCAGACGCCGGCGTCCAGACCGTCATCGGCCCGGCCATCGGAGGCATCGTGGTGGCCCATGAGGTGGCCCGTGCCCTTGGGGCGAAGGCCCTTTTCGCCGAACGCCAGGACGGCTCCATGACGCTCCGACGCGGATTCGCCGTCGAGGCGGGCGAGCGGGTACTACTGGCCGAAGACGTCGTCACGACAGGCGGCAGCCTTCGCGAGGTCCAGCAGATGGTCACGGCTGCCGGCGCCGAAGTGGTTGGCGTTGCGGCTCTGGTAGATCGGACGAGCGGGCGCGACCCCGGTTTCGGCATGCCGCTCGTCTCGCTCGTGAAGATCGACGTGCCGACGTACCAGGCCGACGACTGCCCCCTGTGCCGCGAGGGCGTGCCCCTCATCAAACCCGGCAGTCGGGTCGTGCCAGGCAGCGGTTGAGTTAGCCGCGGGGCTTGCCCCGCGCGTTCGACACGGCGCCCTGAGCACGGGCAACGTTAGCCGCGGGGCTTGCCCCGCGCGTTCGACACGGCGCCCTGAGCACGGGCAACGTTAGCCGCGGGGCTTGCCCCGCGCGTTCGACACGACGCCCTGAGCACGGGCAACGTTAGCCGCGGGGCTTGCCCCGCGCGTTCGACACGACGTCCCTCGATCGTGCCACGAAAGGTTATCGAATGATCCGCAGCATGACAGGTTACGGCGCAGCCGAGCGCGAGAGCGACCAGGTCCGCGTCGCCGTCGAGATCCGTACCATCAACAACCGCTTCCTCAAGGTCATCCAGCGTCTTCCCGACGGCCTGGGCGCGGTGGAGGTGGCGATCGAGCGGCTCCTGCGCGAGGCCATCGGCCGCGGCACGGTCAACGTCGGCGTTGTCGTCGAGCCGCGCGGACCGGCGGCTCGCGTGCCGATCAACACAGACATCCTGGCCGCCTACAAGCGGGACCTCGCACGGGTGACGGACAACCTGTCCGACGACGCGCTGCTGGCCCTGCCCGGCGTCCTCGGCGGCGAGGGCGTCCTGCTCACAGGCATCGGGGACCTTCAGCGCGAGATCGAGGCCGCCGTCGCCGAGGCGCTCGACAACCTCAACCGCATGCGCGACGCCGAAGGTGAAGCCACCGCCAAGGACATGGCGGCCACGCTCGATGAGATCGAGCGGCGGCTCGCGGCCGTCCGGCAGCGTGCACCGGCCGTGGTGGACGACTACCGCGCCCGGCTCCTGGAGCGGGTCCGGGCCATGCTCGAGGGCGTCGAGGTCACGGTGGACGATCAAAGTCTCATTCGCGAGGTCGCCTTCTTTGCCGAACGGTCGGACATCAACGAGGAACTCACGCGCCTGGCGAGCCACGTGGACCAGTTCCGCGAGCGGCTGCCGGATTCCGGGCCCATGGGACGTAAACTCGAATTCCTCACACAGGAAATGTACCGCGAAGTCAATACCATCGGATCCAAAGCAAGCGATCCGGAGATCTCACGCGAGGTCGTCGAGATCAAGGTGGGAGTGGACCGCCTCAGGGAGCACGCGCTGAACATCGAATGACCGGTCAGGAACCAACGACGGAACACAAAACGCCCGAACCCCGGGAGGCGCCGCCCGTCCGCAGCGGCCGCAACCTCGTGGTCGTCAGCGGACCGAGCGGGGTGGGAAAGACCACCGTCTGCCGGGCGGTCGCCGAGCGGACCGGCGTCCTTATCAGCGCCAGCGCCACGACGCGCCCCCGGCGGAACGGCGAGGTGGACGGCCGGGACTACACCTTCATCAGCCCGGAGGAGTTCCGCAGCCGCATCGCCGACGGACGGTTCGTCGAGTGGGCCGAGGTGTTCGGCCAACTCTACGGGACGCCCGTGGAAGAACTCGCCCGCGCCTCGGACGCCGGCAAGGTGCTCCTGCTGGAGATCGACGTTCAGGGAGGAATCCGGATCAAGAAAAAGTTCCCCGACGCCTTGGCCATCCTGCTGCTGGCGCCCGACGCCCAGGCCTTGTCCTCGCGCCTGTCGTGTCGCGGCACCGAAGGCTCGGATGAGGCGGAGCGGCGATTCGCCAAGGCACGGGAGGAAATCGAGATGGCGAGGCGGGCCGGGTGCTATGACACCGAGATCGTCAACGACCACCTCGACGACGCCGTTGACCGGGTAATTGAACTCGTTCAGATGCGGAGGGAAAAAGCGTGATTGAAGCACTCAAGAGCGATGAAGTAATCAATAAGGTCGGAGGCCGCTTCAAACTCGCCGTCCTGATCCAGAGGCGGCTGGTGGACGTGACCTTCGGGGCGCCACTGCTGGTCGAGCGCGGCGACATGACGCTGATGGAGGCCGTCGTCCAGGAGGTCCTCGAAGGCAAGATTACACTGGAGCCGCGCGACCGCATGGCCGAAGCCCTCGGGGAAGAGGAAGAGGCCTAGCCGCAGGAGCGTGCGACCATGACGACGCCCGAATCGGACCTCGGACCGGTCAGCGGACGCGAGATCGTCGTCGGCGTGACGGGCGGCATTGCGGCCTACAAGGCGGCCCATCTTGTGTCGCGCCTCGCCGGCGCCGGCGCCGGGGTCACCGTCGTCATGACCGAAGCGGCGACGCGGTTCGTCTCGCCGCTCGTGTTCCAGACGCTTTCCGGCCGGCCGGTGCAGGTGGACCTGTTCGCCCGGAGCGGGGCCTGGCCGGCCGCGCACATCGCGCTGGCGGACCGGGCCGAGGTCGTCGTCGTGGCGCCGGCCACGGCCAACATTCTCGCGAAACTCGCCCACGGCATCGCCGACGACCTGCTCTCGACGTTCCTGCTGGCCGCCGACGCGCCGCTCATCGTGGCCCCGGCCATGAACGTCCGCATGTGGCGGCATCCCGCCGTGGCGACGAACTGCGAGTTGCTGCGGTCGCGCGGCGTGCGGTTCGTCGGGCCGGTCGAAGGCCGCTTGGCCTCCGGCACGGTCGCCCAGGGCCGCATGGCCGAGCCGGAAGAGATAGTGAAGGCCGTCGCCGAACTTCTCGCGGACATACCACAGAAGAATGAGGAATGACAAATACTAAATGCCACATGAGCGCCCGCCGCCGGCGACCGCTTTGGATTCTGCATTTAGCATTTGACATCTGAGATCTGACATCTGAGATCTGAGATCTGAAATCCGAAATCCCAGACCCATGCGCATTCTCATTACCGCCGGCCCGACGCGCGAATACATCGACCCCGTCCGGTACGTCTCGAACGCCTCCAGCGGGCGCATCGGCGCCGCCCTGGCAGCCGCCGCCCTGGCGCAGGGACACTGCGTCACGCTTGTCTGCGGCCCGGTCGCCTTCGAGCCGCCCGCGGTGGACGAACTTGTCCGCGTCACGAGCGCCGCCGAGATGCTCGATGCGGTTGCGGCACGCTTCGACGCCTGCGACGTCTTCATCGCCGCCGCCGCCGTCGCCGATTACCGTCCCGCCGCACGCGCAGACCGCAAGGTCAAGAAGAGCGAGGGGAAGATCACGCTGGAACTCGAACCGACGGCCGACATCCTGGCCGAAATGAGCCGCCGCAAGGCAGGGCAGGTCCTCGTCGGCTTCTGCCTGGAATCGGAAGACCTGGCGGCCCGCGCCCGGGGCAAACTCAAGGCCAAGGGCCTCGACCTGGTCGTCGCCAACTCGCCGGAGGCCATCGCCGCCGACCGCCAGGACGCCCTTCTCATCGCCCGCGACGGCGCCTGCGAGCGCCTCACGCAGGTCACCAAGGAAGACCTCGCCGCCCGCGTTCTGGCGGCCGTGGCGGCCGCCAAGCGTTCACCGGACTGATGCGCTCGGCGGGCGATCTCGGCGGAAGTACGTAGGGTGCGTGCTCTGCACGCACGCCGCTTCTAGGCCTTATTCGTCCGTCGCAGACGGGTCGGCGAGCGGTTCCGGTTCGGGCGGCTTCTTCTGCGTCGCGCGGTCCAGCAGATTGATCTCGGCGTCCACGACGCTGCGAATCGCCAGCAGCATCTCCCGCCCGGCCCCGACGGCGTGGTCTTTGGCGGGCTCGAACTCTTTCATCACCTCGCGGACGATGTCACGGGCACGGTTCACGTAGTCGGCCATCACGGTCCCTTTCGATTCCGGTGCAGCGACGTGTCACCTTCACTCTACCGCGCCGCCGACCCGCCGGTCAATGCGCTTCGCACGGCGGCACGGGCCGGGAGGCCTGCCGCGCAAACACGTTGCGGGCTCACGCCAAGTGGCTTAGGATGGGCCGGATGAACGCAGACGCCCGAATCGCCGGCGCCGCCGACGTGGTCGTGGTCGGCGGTGGTCCGGCCGGCCTCATGGCCTCGATCGCGGCCGCAAGGCTCGGACGGCGGGTCGTCGTCGTCGAGCGGCTCCGCCGGCCGGGGCGCAAACTCCTGGCCTCGGGCGGCGGCCGGTGCAACCTGGCGACGGCGCTCCCCGAGGCCGAGACCCTGGCGGCGTTCGGCCGGCGCGGCCGGTTTGCCCAGCCGGCGCTGGCGGCCCTGAGCGGCTCGGCGCTGCGGGCCATGCTGCACGCGCGCGGCGTGCCCACGCACGCGCCGGACGGCCGGCGCGTGTTCCCCGTCTCGGACCGGGCCGCCGACGTCCTCGGCGTGCTTCTCGACATGGCCGAGGAAGGCGGCGTGCGGCTGCGGGCGGGCGTCGGCGCCTCGGCCCTGTGGCTGGAGGGCGGGCACCTCGGCGGCGTCCACACCAGCGCCGGACGCCTGGCGGCGACCCGTGTCATCCTCGCCACCGGCGGCATGGGGTATCCCGACCTCGGCGGGTCGGGCGCCGGCTACGACCTGGCGCGCCAGGCCGGGCACACGCTCGCCGACCCCCGGCCGGCCCTCGTGCCGCTGGTCACGCGCGAGACCTGGCCGCGACGCTGCGCGGGGATCGCGCTGCCGGCGGCCCGGCCTCGCATCGACCTCGCGAAGCAGCCGAAGGCGGGCGTCTCGGGCGGCGTCCTGTTCACCCATCGCGGCATCTCGGGGCCCGCCGTCCTCGACCTGTCGGGCGACGTGGCGGTCCTGCTCGCGCGGCACGAGACGGTTCCCGTGGTCCTGGACCTCGATCCCGCCACGCCCCGCGACGCATGGCTGGCCCGTTTCGGGGAATGGGAGCGGGTGGCCGGTCGCCGGTCGGTGCGGACGCTCCTCGCCGAATACCTGCCGCGATCGCTGGCCGAGGTGGTCCTCGCGCTGGCGGGGGTGGACCCGCACGGTCGGCCCAGCCAGGTGGCGGCCCCGCTTCGCCGGCGGCTGGCCGACCGCCTCACCCGGCTCCCCCTGACCGTGACGGGCACCGAGGGTTGGGCCCGCGCCATGGTGACGCGCGGCGGGGTGGCGCTGGGGGAGGTCGACCCGCAGACGCTCGAGAGCCGCCGGCTTCCCGGGCTGGCCTTCGCGGGCGAGATTCTCGACCTCGACGGCCCTACGGGCGGGTTCAACCTCCAGTGGGCCTTCGCGAGCGGGTTCCTGGCAGGGAGGGCGGCGACATGACGACGATCCTGCGGCTGGGGGCGGGCGTGGCGGCGCTGGGGCTGGTCCTGGCGGCGGCGGACGGCGCGGCGCTCGACGTCGCGGCCACACAGAAGGTGCGTGTCGTCCCGCGCTGGGACATCTTCGAGATCACCTTCCAGCACGGCCGCCGGTACACGAACCCGTTCTTCGACGTAACTGTCGACGTGGTGTTCACGTCGCCCTCCGGCAAGAAGGTCGCGGTCGGCGGCTTCCACTACGGCTCGGACGAGCGGCCGAAGATCGCCGTGCACAAGGACGGCCGCGGACGGCCGCACGTCGCCTACACCTTCACGCGGGCCGACCTCTGGAAGGCACGCTTTGCGCCGAACGAACTCGGACGCTGGACCTACGCGTGGACGTTCTCGAACTCAGGCGGCGAGGCGGCCACGGGCGCCGGCGCCTTCCGGTGCATCACGGGCCGGCGGCCGCTTCACGGTTTCGTCCGGCAGGATCCGGCCAACCCGATGCGGTGGGTCTTCGACGACGGCTCGCCGTACTTTCCGATCGGATTTCAGGACGGGCAGTTCGATAACGCCGGCGTCGGGTCGGTTCTGGCGGGTGCGTCGATGGAAGGCCCGTTCCGGACCGACCGCCCGGACCTGCCCGACCCGCCGCCGGGCGCGATGTTTGTGCGCGGCCCGGCCCCGAACCCGCAGAACGCCGACGTCCAGTACCGCCGCTTCGCCGCCTGCGGGTTCAACATGATGCGGTTCAGTCAGCACAACTTCTCGCTGGCCATCTCGAAGGACCTCGACCACATCGGCGTCATGGAAAGCCGCATGGTCGATGAACTCCTCGCCCGCGCCCGCGCCTACGGATTCCGCATCTTCTACGGCCTCTTCGGATACATGAACGTCCAGGCGAAGCAGCCCGACAACGCGGGCGCCATGGCCAAGGTCAGGCGGCACGTCAAGTACGCCGTGGACCGATGGGGCGCGATGGTCGATTTCTGGGAGTTCCTCAACGAGCAGCACGCAGACGACCGCTGGTACGCCATGATGGCGCCGTACCTGAAATCCCTCGACCCGTACCATCATCCCGTGACGACCAGTTGGGAGCGGCCGCAGTTGCCGGACATCGACCTTTCCGCGCCGCACCGGTACCTCGGCCTCTCGGAACTCGGGGCTGCCCATGCGTTCGCGACCGCCTGCACCAAGTGGAAACAGTTCGGCAAGCCGGTCATCGTCGGCGAGACGGGCAACTCCGTCAACCGGAAGCGCCTGCCGGAACTCATCCCGAAAGGCATCGGCGGCGTGTGGGACCCGAAATCGGCCCTCCGCATGCGCCTGCGAAACTGGGCCGCCCTCTTTAGCGAGGTCTCGGTCATCTTCTGGAACACCAGTTACGCCCGCGACGGCCATTTCATGAACCTCTGGATCGGCCCCCGCGAACGCGAGTACGTCCGGGCGATGCAGGACTTCGCCTACGCACTCGGTGGCGGACTGAAGAGGGTGCCCGTGATGGTCTCGGCGCCGTCCGAGGTGCGCGCCTGGGCGATCGCAAACGGCCGCCGCGCGGGCGTCTACCTGGAGCATTACAAGGACCACACGAGCGCCGTCGGCGGCCTGACGGTAACGCTCGACGTGCCGCACGCGGCCCGTGGCTACTGGTACGCGCCCGAGACGGCGGCCATCCTGGGCGCCTTCGATGCGCCGAAGGGCCGGGGCACGTTCACGGCGCCGGCGCTGACGATCGACCTTGCGCTGCTCATCACGCCCGACGGCCCGCCCGACATCGACGCCGACGGCATCCCTAACGATGCCGACCCGGACGACGACAACGACGGCACGCCCGACGCCAGAGACGCCTTCCCGCTCGACCCGTCGGAATGGCAGGACTCTGACGGCGACCTCATCGGCGACCGTCTCGACGCCGACATCGACGCCGACGGCGCGGGCGATGACCTGAACAAAAACGGCACGCCCGACCACGAGGAACTCGACATCGACGGCGACGGCGTCCCACGCTGCCGCGCCGTGCCGTGGGACGCCTTTCCCCTCGATCCCAAGGAATGGCGCGACACCGACGCGGACGGCATCGGAGACAACGCGGATGAGGACGATGATGGCGACGGTTTCGCCGATGCCGACGAGAAGAAGGCGGGCGCCGACCCGCTCAACCGGCTGAGTTTCCCGGTCGAATAGCGTTGAGCCGTCGCCCGAAGGGCGACGTAATCATCAGGAGGCAGCCCCCATGAGGTCATTGTGCCTCGCCTTGGCGCTCGCCGCCGCCCTCACTGCGGCCGACACCGCCTCGGCCCGCGATTTCTTCGTCTCGCCGCGAGGCACACCTGGCGGCGACGGGTCGAAGGACCGGCCGTGGGACCTGGGGACGGCGCTTGCCCATCCCGAGACCGTCAAGCCCGGCGATTGCGTCTGGCTCCTCGGCGGCACGTATCGCGGGGCGTTCAAGAGTCGCCTCAAGGGCGCCTCTGATGCCCCCATCACGGTCCGCCAGGCGCCCCGGCAGCGCGCGACGATCGACTGCCGGTCCGACGATCCGAAGCAGCGTGTCGACTTCGTCGTCGAGGGGGAACACGCGCGGTACTGGGGCTTCGAGATCATGGGCTCGGACCCAGACCGCTGGGCCGACGCCAAGGGCTCGCACCCGCCGGAGGGCAACCGCGGCGGCGTCACCTGCTACGGGTTGCACATCGCCTTCATCAACCTGGTGGTGCACGACGGAAGTTGCGGCTTCGGCTGGTGGTCCTCCGGCGAAGGCGGCGAGATCTACGGGTGCCTCATCTACAACAACGGCTGGGACGCACCCGACCGCGGACACGGTCACGCCATCTACGCCCAGAACAAGAAAGGCACCAAGCGGATCGTCGATTGCATCCTGTTCAACCAGTTCTCCTACGGCGTCCACGTGTACGGGTCGAGTCGGGCATCGCTGAACGGCTTCCACATCGAGGGCAACGCCAGTTTCAACAACGGCGCCGCCAAGAGCCCGCGGAGCCTCACCCCCGGCATTCTCGTGGGCGGCGGGAGCCCGTCGGAGCGGATCGTCGTCAAGGACAACTGCACGTGGTCCACCGGCCACCGCGCGACGGCGCTCATGCTCGGTTACGGGGCGAACAACAAGGACGCCGCCGTCACGGGCAACACCTTCGTCGGCCCATCGACGCTGCGCAAGTGGAACCGGCTCGAGGTCGCCGGCAACACGTTCATCGCCCCTGCCGCGCCCGTATCGGTGGAGCCGCCGCCTGCGGACCTGGACCTGGCCGCAGCCAACACGGTGCTCCGCGGCCGCCCGACGGGCGTGAAGGTGTTCATCCGGCCCAACCGCTACGATCCCGGCCGCGCGAACATCATCGTTTACAACTGGGACCAAACGCCCGAGGTCCAATTGGACCTCGGGAACATCCTGAAGCGAGGGCAGGCGTACCGCATCGTCAGCGCCCAGGACTTCTTCGGGAAAGCCGTTCTCGAGGGCACCTTCGACGGCAGACCGGTCCGCGTGCCGATGCGCTCCTGTCGCGCCCCGCCGCCCGTCGGCAAGCCCGACTACGTGCCGCCGGCAACGGGCCCCGAGTTCAACGTCTTCGTCGTGTTGCCGGCCGAGTAAGATGGGGTTCATCGCCCGCACGAAGAGCGACACACGGCGTAGGTTGGTGAAATCATGCTTCTGACACGCATCGAGAAGTGGATGATGCGATGTGCCCTGCGCCGGTGGGGCCTGCGGCGGGTGGAGGCGCCGAGGGTCTTTCGCGGCGTGGACCTTCCCGACGGGGCCGAGATCCTGGAGATCGGGTGCGGTTACGGCGACGGGGCGCTGCTGATTGCCCGGCGATTCGCCGGCTCGCGGGTCGTCGGCGTGGACCTCGATGAGGAGATCATCGCTGCCGCGCGGCACAAGGTGGCCCGGCCGCCGCGATGGGCAAGAGACGTGGCGACCGAGCGCATCACGTTTGTTTGCGGCGACGCGGCGGCCCTGAGTTTCCCCGACGCCGCGTTCGACGCGGCACTGCTTTTTGGCATGTTGCACCACATCAACGCGTGGCGTCGCGCGATCGCGGAGGCGCACCGCATCCTCAAACCGGGCGGCGTGTTGGCGTTCGAGGAGGCGCTGATTGCCGACCGTCCGTGGCGGTTCAACCGCCAGTTCGGCCACGTCCCGTTCGATGCCTCGGAACTCCGCGAGGCGCTGGAGGCCGCCGGCTTCCGCATCCTGCGATTCAGGAAACCCTGGTACCTGCCGATGTGTTTCGTCCGGGCGGTCAAAGCGGCCGGCATGTAGGCCGGGACGCGTCCCGGCGCTCGGCTACGCCGCGGCGCCGGGTTCCTCGGCGGCGGGGGCGACTTTTTCTGCCCGTCGCGGCAGGCGTGCCCCGAAGACGAGGGCGCCGAGGATGCACACGCCACCGCCGAGGATCACGGTCAGCGGCGCCCCCACGGCCCCCGCCACGAACCCCGCCAGAAGGTTCCCGAACGGGATCATCCCCATAAACATCATGGTATAGAAACTCATGACCCGGCCGCGCTTGTCGTCGTCCGAAAGGGTCTGAAGCAGCGTGTTGCTCATCGACATCTGGAGCATCATGGCGGCGCCCGGCCAGACGAGGATGACGAGGCTGAGCCAGAAATTGTCCGACAGGCCGAAGGCAATCAGCCCCACCCCGAAGGCGATCGCCGCCAGCCGCAGCATCCCACCGAGACGCGCCACGCTCCGCCGCGTCGCGAGGAACACCGCCCCGGCCAGCGCGCCGACGCCCGTCGCCCCCATCAGGTGGCCCAGCGTATCGGGCCCGCCGCCGAGCACGTCCTTCGCAAAGATGGTCATCAGCCAGATGTACGGCACGCCCGCCAGGCTCGTGACGCCGAGCATCAGAAGGATCGACCGCAGGGCGGGCGACGTGAAGGCATATCGGAAGCCTTCTTTCAGACCGATGAGGACACCGGCTTTCGGCGCCTCGACCTCGCGGGGCGTGATCCGCATCGCCACCAGCGCGATGATGACGGCGGCGTAACTGACGCTGTTGATGAGGAAACACAACCCCTCGTTCCACCACGCCACGATGTACCCGGCCGCGAGCGGCCCCGTCAGCCGCGCCGTGTTGACCAGAAACGAGTTCAACGCAATGGCGTTCGGCAGGTCGGCCGGCTCATCCAGCATCTGGAGCATGAACGACTGGCGGGCCGGGACCTCGATCCCGCGAACCAGGCCCGTGAAGATGCTCAGCGCGATCAGTTGCCACACCTCGATCGCGCCGGCCATCGCGAGGGCGGCCAGCGCCAGCGCCTGGGCCATCGCCAGCATCTGGGCCGCCAGGATCAGCCGCCGACGGTTCCACCGATCCGCCACCACCCCCGCAAACGGGGCCAGAAAGAACGTCAGAATCTGGCTCGTGAACCCCACGACGCCGAACAGTTCCACCGACCCCGTCAGGCGGTAGGCCAGCCACCCCATCGCCACGCTCTGCATCCACGTGCCGGTTACGCTGATGCCCTGGCCGAAGAAGTAAAGGCGGAAGTTCCGGTGCCGGAGAGATCGGACGAGAGAGGTCATAACACGCTTGCCGCTTCAGGTTGCTGCGCTCGCTTCATGGTTTCGCGTTGCTCCCAGGTGCCATCTTAAACCCTGAAGGCGGCCCTGTGCCACGCGCAAATCCCGGCACGAGAGCACTTCACGCTCGAGTGGGCGGAGAAGTCCTGCGCGGTCGGTCTCCGGACCGACCGCGCAAAAGCGGGCCTGTACGCGGTGGCTCCGGAGACCCGCCGCGCGGCAAGTAGACGGAACTTACCTGAACCCGCCTGGAGTGCGGGCGCCGTGTGCGGCCGCGCTCGGGGGGGTGGGAAACACAATCGGAGGCGCGCCGCCGTCAGGTCGCGCTCTGGGCGATGGCCGGCGCGGGCGACTCCGACCGGTACGGCTCCAGGATGCGGTCCATGACACGGAAAAAGGCGTCCACCACCGACGGGTCGAACTGCTTGCCGCTCTCCGACCGGATGATCTCGAGCGTTGTTTCTTCGCTGTATGCGGCCTTGTAGCACCGCTCCGAGAGCAGCGCGTCCAGGACATCGGCCAGACCGACGATTCGCCCCGACAGCGGAATCTCCTGCCCCGCCAGGCCGTACGGATACCCCCGGCCGTCCCACCGCTCGTGGTGCGAGACGGCGACATCGTGGGCCATGGCGATCAGGTCGTTCGCCGGCTGGCCCAGGATGTCGGCCCCGATCAGGGCGTGCTGTTCGACGATGCCGCGCTCCTCGGCCGTCAGCGGCCCGGGCTTGTGCAGGATCGCGTCCGGGATGCCGACCTTGCCGACGTCGTGCATCGGTGCGGCACGCTCGATGAGTTCCACCTGCCGCTCGTCCAGGCCCATCGTCTCGGCGATGAGTTTGGCCGTGTGGCTGATGCGGCGGATGTGCTGCGAGGTCGCGTTGTCGCGGTGCTCCACGACCACGCTCAGCCGGATGATCGTGTCGAGGTGGGCCGTCTTGAGGTCTTCCTGGAGCAGGGCGTTCGAGATCGTGACGGCCGCCATCGACGCCAACGACAGGATGCCGCTGCCTTCGGCGCCCGGGAACGCGACGACGCGGCCGTCATCGTCGCGCCGGTTCAGGAGTTCCAGCACACCCACGCACGACTCGTCCGGCCGCCGCAGCGGAATCGCCAGGATGCTCTGCGTGTGGTACCCGCTCGTGGCGTCGAAATCGCGGTTGATCCGGAACGGCCAATCCGCCGCCAGGTTGTCGGCGTCCGGGATGTTGACCACCTGCACCGTGGACGCCACGAACCCCGCCAGCGAGTCGGTCGTCACGGGGATCTCTTTGTCGAGAAAGACCTGGGAGATCTCGCCTTGCGGCAGGCGGTCGTTCTGGGCCGCAACGAATCGAAGACGCCCTTTGCGCAGAACGTACAGGCTGCCCGCCTCGGCCCGGGCCAGTTTGCGGGACTCCAGCAGGATCATCTCCAGCATCTTCCGCCGGTCGGACATCGCCGACAGGTTGACGCCGATCTCCAGCAGCCCTTGCAGCACGTCGGCCGCATCGTGAAGCACCTGAACGTGATAACCGTACATAGCATTATCCGAATAACTGGGGTAGGGGATGGTCTTCGACCGCCCGCGCTACGCGGGTGCAAGCCAGCGCCCCATCCCTATCGGCAAAACACGCCGCCGCCCGCCAGTCTGTTATGACCCCAAAGCCGCCGCCCGCCCGCTTTCCTGGTGACTTAGCACGATTGAACGGGGCTGCGCAACGTGTTGCTCCAAAACGACATAGCACAATCCGGCGCGATCCGGCGCAACTTGCCGTAACTCGTTATTGGGAAAGGGTATAGCGCTACCCATTCAATGCAACTGAGTCACCAGGGAGATTCGCGCTGGCAACTGATCGCCGTCTTGGAGAGCCTTGGCCCTTTCAGGAGACACTTTGGCAGGCGTGAAGGGTTTTTTACACTGGACCAAGTCTGCTCGCCGGCGACGTCCTATTGCAGCCGCGACCGCCGGCCACGGGTGCCAGGAGATACCGGGATGCCGCGAGAACGTCCGATGGTGTTCATCAGCCTCGTCGCGCTGCTGATCTCGTGCGGCGCGGTTGCCGCCGCCGGGGACCGTGACGCTGCCGGCGTCTCGCTGAGCCCGCACGCCAGGCTGAAAAGCATCGGTCTGCGCGACGTCAACTGGACGGGTGGTTTCTGGGCCGAGAAGTATGCCCTGTGTCGAAGCGCCATGATCCCGACCGTCCAGGGCGCGCTTCAGAATCCGAAGAACGCCGCCGTCCTGGAGAACTTCCGTGTGGCGGCGGGTCTGAAGAAGGGCAAACACCTCGGCACGAACTGGGGCGACGGCGACTGCTACAAGTGGCTCGAGGCGGTGGCTTACGTCTACGCCGTCACGGCCGATGAGAAACTCAACCGTCTGATGGACGAGTGGATCGCCGCCATCGCCGCGGCCCAGGCGGCGGACGGTTACATCTCCACCAACATCCAATTGACTGGCAAGAAGCGTTTCGCCAACCCGCACTTCCACGAGATGTACAACATGGGGCACCTGCTGACGGCCGCCTCGGTCCATCATCGAGCCACCGGCAAGGACAACTTCCTGGCCGTCGCCCGCAAACTCGGCGACTTCCTCTACCGGACGTTTCGGCCTCGGCCGCCGGCACTCGCTCACTTCGGATGGAAC
>CAYVAM010000008.1:0-47718 GCA_964449275.1 uncultured Anaerolineales bacterium | reverse complement strand
GCGCCCTCGTCCTGAACGCCGACGCCCTGAAGCAGGAAGTCCTGTGCTACCTCGAGCGCCAGGACGAGTAGCGGCCGCAGACGTCGGCATCGCTTGCCCGGAGGGGAACGGCTGCACGGTGGTGGGCGTTACGGCGCCTCGCCCCGCCGCATGCCGCTGGTCTTGGCGGCGTCGGCGTTCGTCGGCGCGCCCGCGTCCACGTCGGCCTGGAGCATCTCCACGATCACTTTACCATTCCCGGCGGCCGAAAGCAGCCGCGCCGCGTCGGTAAGGGATAGGGCGGCCGACCACTCGGGGTGCGTGAAGTTAATCCACGCCAGTCGTCCGTCCCAGATGCGGCCGTGGTCGTTGGGGTTCGGGACGTCGCCATGGCACGAAGGTGACGATCGAGGGGATCAAGGCGCTGAAGGATCTTCCCTCAGCCCTGGTGAATCCCGTGATTCACGTCGGCCGCGGGACGCTGCGCGTCGAGGGCACGGTCAAAACCGACGAGATCCTCCAGTACGAAGGCGGGAACTCCGCGACGTTGTACGACAGGAACTGGAACCGGATCGCCGACCTGCCCGTCCAGGCCGACCGCTACGTCATGCCGAGCGGCTATGACAGGATCAAGGTGACGGGCGACCAGAAAGATCCGCAGCCATGGATGTTCGTTCGCTTCATCACGGAGGGCGACGATCCGATCGTGGTCGCGAAGTAGCGCGCGCCGCCGCCGGTGCCGTTGTCTGCGGAGGTCGGTACGCAGAAGCCAACCGTGCCGATTCGGGCCGGCTCCCTTTTGCCTTGCCTCGCGGAATCTGTCCAGCCCCCCAGAAACCGTGGCTCCCAATGGAACCCTATAGGCACCCAGAGCCCTTTTTCGGCCACCCGAAAAGGAAAGCAGAGACAAGCGTAAATGTCTATCTCTGCTTGACTTAGGCTTGGTAGCGGGGGCAGGATTCGAACCTGCGACCTTCGGGTTATGAGCCCGACGAGCTACCAGACTGCTCCACCCCGCGATCTGTACCGGCAATTGTACCGGATGTTGCCCGCGTGTCAAGGACGTATTCCTTCGACTTGTCGTGCCAAAGGAAAATGCTGTCATTCCGGCGTTGCGGCGTGACACAATCGCTGTGGCACGATACAGTTTTGCCCTCGGCATTTGACACATCCCGCCCACGTGCTATGATAAAAGGGCGTATGTTGTTCGAGGCCGGAGATGAAGGTTTGGGTCATGCTCCGGCGCGAAGCGGTGTGACCAGCACGAGGACCTGCGAATGCGCATCCTTGTCACGAACGACGATGGCATCATGGCGCCGGGTCTTCTGGCGCTCAGGCGTGTGCTCGCCGAGATCGGCGACGTCACCGTTGTGGCGCCGACCATGGCCCAATCCGCCGTCGGCCACGCCATCACGTTGACCAAGCCGATCCGCGTCCACCGGATGGACCTCGGCGACGGCGTCTGGGGTTACGGCGTCGAGGGCAGCCCGGCCGACAGCGTGAAACTCGCCCTGCTGGAACTGTTGTCCGACCGGCCCGACATCGTCGCGAGCGGTGTCAACCTGGGCACGAACCTCGGTGTCAACGTCCTGTACTCCGGCACGGTGGCGGCTGCGGCTGAGGGTGCGTTCTTCGGCCTGCCGTCGGTGGCGGTCAGTATCGAAGATTCCGACGTGGTCGATTTCGACGGCGCCGCCCGCATCACCCGGCGACTCATCGAACAGGTGATGAGAGACGAGCCGGACCGATCCGGGGCGCGGCCGGGAGAGCCGGTCCTCCTGAACATCAATGTGCCCGACCTCACCAGCGGAGAGCCCAAGGGCGTCAAGGTCGTGCCGCAAAGCATGAAAGGGTTCAGCGAACGCTGGGAACGCCGGACCGACCCGCGCGGCCGCACGTATTACTGGATCACCGGCGACCACGACCGCGAGGACAAGGGTATCGACTCCGACATCGCCGCGTTTTACGACGGGTACGTCACGGTCACGCCGCTGCGCTTCGACCTGACGGACCACGGCCGCGTCGATGACGTGCGGGGATGGAACCTCAGCCTATGACGGCGAATTGAAGAATGGCGAGAGTCATTTGGGCTTCGTCATTGTTTTCTTGCCCGCGGCAGATACCGGGCGGCTTCTTGCGGCGTCATTCGTCGCGGGCTGATGGCCGTGGAAGATCGCAAGCGCCACTCGTCGTCCGGGTCCGGCGCGAACACGCCTTCCCAGATCACGCGGTGGGCTTCCGGCGGCAGCATCATCTTTGAGCCCGGCGCCGGGTAGAACCGACACGCCTGCGTGACGACGGCGTCACGGTTGCCGAAGGCGATGATGGGCGTCTCGGCATCGGCCCGAACGAATGTGAGCCCGCGGCGAACGACGTCGGCCAGGCTGTCTTTCCCCAGATTGCCGCTCTTGTACGCCGGCGAAATGCGTTCGATGAACGTCTCGGCGTGGCCGGCCGCCATCGCGTCGTTCATCGTCTTGAGCGTTCGCAGCAGCCGCTCGTGGTCGGTCTCGATGGCCCACGCGAGGATGCCGACCAGCACGCCGAGCGCCACACACGCGGCGGCGGCCGCGCGGCAGCCACGCGAGCCCGTCCGTTGCCAGATTGTCCCCGACGCCACGGCCGCGATGACCAGTAGAATCCACAGCGTCGCCGGATTCTCGAAGATGAGGTAGCGAATCAGGTCCATCGTGATCCCCCCAGGAAACCCCACGTATCATAGGGTCCGCCCCTCAGGGCGTCACGGGAAAAGGGGAGGGCGGCGCTCGGCGACGCACACGGCCGCGGCTGCCGTGCCACCCCGGGCGCAGTTGAGTTGGCGGCGCACACGGCCGCGGCTGCGCCGCTGCCATGCGACGCTGCAAAGCGTTTTTGCGTTGATTCCGCCCCTCGCGCGACTATAATCCGCCCTTGCTTCGGGCCGCCCGGCGGGCCGAGGCCGTTCATTCGGATGAAACGAGAGGAAGATCGATGTACAAGCAGCGGCTGTTCACGCCCGGTCCGACACCTGTCCCCGAAGAGGTGCTGTTGGAATTGGCGCGTCCCATGTTCCATCACCGCACCGCCGAGTATCGCGCGATGCTCGAGCAGGTGACCAGGGACTTGCAGTACGTGCTCGGGACGTCGCAGGACGTGTACACGATCACCGGCAGCGGGTCGGCCGCCATGGAGGCGTCGGTCTCGAACGTGGTCGCCCCCGGCGAGACGGTGATCGCGGTCCGCGGCGGCAAGTTCGGCCAGCGCTGGAGCGAGATAGGTAAGGCCTTCGGCGCCAAGGTCGTTGACCTCGACGTCCAGTGGGGCGCCACCGCCACGGCCAACCAGATCGCCGAGGTCCTCAAGGCCAACCCCGACACGGTGGCGGTATACATCACGCAGTGCGAGACCTCGACGGCCACGCTTGCCGACGTCGAAGCCATCGGCAAGGTTGTGGCTGAGACGGCGGCGCTCCTGGTCGTGGACGGCATCTCGAGCATCGGCGCCGTGCCGTACAAGATGGACGCGTGGGGGGTGGACATCACCGTCACGGGCAGCCAGAAGGCGCTGATGCTGCCGCCGGGCCTCGCGTTCATCGCGTGCAGCGAGAAGGCGTGGCGGAAGATCGAGGCAACCGCGCCCCGCGCCTATTACGTGGACCTGAAGGCCTACCGGACGGCGCTGGCCAAAGGCTTCGACAACCCGTACACGCCGGCCAACGTGATGGTGCGTGCGGCGATGAAGGCCCTCTCGATGATCCGCGACGAGGGTCTGGAGGCCGTCTGGGCCAGGTGCCACCTGTTGGCCGAGGCCCTCCGCGCGGGCGCCGGCGCACTCGGCCTGGAACTGCTCTCACAGAGCCCGTCCGACAGCGTCACGGCCTTCAAGGTTCCCGGCGGCATCGACGGCGAGCAACTGCCGAAGGTTCTCGTCAGCGACTACGGCGTCCGCTGCGCCGGCGGGCAGGCGCACCTGAAGGGCAAGATCGTCCGCTTCACCACGATGGGGTACACCGATGCCTGGGACATTCTGGCCGCCGTCGGCTCGCTCGAGATGGCGCTGGCAAAACTCGGCCACAAGGTCGAGTTCGGCGCCGGCGTGGCGGCGGCCCAGAAGGTGCTGGCCGCTGACTGAGCGGTCCGACAGAGGATTTGCGCGGTGGGTCTCCCTTTTGCGCGGTGGGTCTCCCGACCCACCGCGCAAAAGGGCTACAATGCTCGTGTCGGGCCGCGTAGCGGCATGAGGAGCAAGCGATGAAGATTCTCGTATCCGACAAACTTGCCGAGGAGGGCATCGAGATCCTTCGCGCGGAGCCCGGCGTCGAAGTCGATATCAAGACCGACCTTGCGCCCGATGAACTCAAGACCATCATCGGAGGATATGACGGCATCTGCATCCGTTCCGGGACGAAACTGACGGCCGACGTCCTGGCCGAACCGGGAAGCCTGAAGGCCATCGCCCGGGCCGGTGTCGGCGTCGATAACGTGGACCTTCCGACCGCCACGCGGCACGGCATCGTTGTGATGAACGCGCCCGACGGCAACACCCTCTCGACAGGGGAACTGACGGTGGCGCTGATGCTTGCCGCCAGCCGCAACATCGCTCCCGCGTGCGCCAGCCTCAAGTCCGGCGAGTGGAATCGCAAGGCGTTCATGGGCCATCAACTGGCCGGGAGGACGGTCGGCATCGTCGGCCTTGGGCGCATCGGCACCGCCGTTGCCAAGCGGTGCCTGGCGTTCGAGATGAAAGTCGTCGGCTACGACCCGTTCATCGCCGGTGCCCCGCCCGAACTCGCGAAGGAGATCCGCCTGGTCGATTCGCTGGACGACCTGCTCAAGGTCTCCGACTATCTGACCGTCCACACGCCGATGTCTGACGAGACGCGCGGCATCATCGGCAAACACGAGCTCGAGACGCTGCCCCGGGGTGCGTACGTCATCAACGCGGCCCGCGGCGGCATCGTGGACGAGGACGCCCTGCTGGAGGTCCTGAAGACCGGCCACCTCGGCGGCGCAGCCCTCGACGTCTATCCGACCGAACCGCCCGCCAGCCGCGAACTCATCGAGCATCCCAAGGTTCTCTGTCTGCCTCACTTAGGTGCTTCCAGCACCGAAGCGCAGCGCAGCGTCGCCGTCGATGCGTGTCACAACATCGTCGATTACCTGGCCGGGCGGGAACTGCGGAACGCCGTCAACGTGGCGGCCATTGACTTTGCCGCCGTCGGTGAACTCAGGCCGTACGCTGAGATCGGGCACCGGATGGGCGTGGTCCTGGCGGCCCTGATGCACGGCCGACTCAAGCGGCTGGTCATCACGTACGCCGGCGAGATCGCCGAGCAGCCCTTCAGACAGGTCAGCGTCAGCATCGTCATGGGGCTGCTCCAGCGGGTGTCGAGCACGCCCCTGAACATGGTCAACGCCATGGTGGTAGCCAAGGAAGAAGGCCTTGAGATCGTGGAGACGACCCAGGCGGACGCGCGCGGGTACGTTTCGCTTGTCCGCGTGACCGGCGAAGGCGAGCAGGAATCGCACTCGGTCCAGGGCACGGTCTTCCACAAGTCCTGTCCGCGGATCACGGCCCTCGACGACTTCTACATGGAACTGAAGCCGGAGGGCGATCTCGTCATTACCTTCAACAAGGACCGGCCGGGCGTCATCGGCGAGGTCGGCTCCATCTTCGGCACGCTGGGTATCAACATCGCCAGCATGACATTCGGACGCAAAGTCGATACCCAGGAGGCCTGCCTGGCGCTGACGCTCGACGCCGTGCCTCCCGCGAACCTTTTAGAGGAACTGCGCGGCAAGGACTTCATGCAGCGCGTCCACCACGTGAGCCTTCCGCCGCTCGTGACCGAGAGTGCATAGGACCGCAGCACCTACCATCGCTGTGCGCGGCGGGTTTCCTGACCCGTCGCGCCAAGGGCTCGATGAGACGGCGCCACGTGCCGTTTCTGCGCGGCGGGTTTCCCGACCCGCCGCGCACGCCGCGCTGCTCGTTGTCGCGACCGCCGCGTGTTTCGCGTCGGCGGTCGGGCCGGGCTGCGAACCGGCGGCGAAAGACGCGCGGCCGGTCCTCCTTTACGCTTGTGACAACCAGGGCGTTCTGGCCGCCTGCGGCTGCCCCTCGAACCCCGCCGGCGGGTTCGCCAAACGCCAAGGACTTATCGAACGTTACCGCCGGAGCCGCGAGCACGTCATCGTGGTCGATGCCGGCAACCTCTTTCCCTATTACCGGCATGCTATCAAAGAGAAATACGTTGCGAAGGCGGCGTCGCGCGCCGCATGGGACGCCATTGCCGCCGGCGAGCAGGAGTTGGACCTCGGCGTCGAGCGCCTCCGCGAGTTGCGCGAGACGTACCGCTTGCCTATCATCTGTGCCAACGTTCGCGACGGCGAGGGCAAACCTGTCGTTCCGCCGCACGTCATACGGGAGGCGGCGGGCATGCGCATCGGCATCTTCGCCGTCATTGCCGAGAACACTTATGACTGGCCGCAGCCCGAGTGGCGGAAGCGGTTGACGATCGAACCACCGAGCGAGGCGGCCCGGCGCGAGGTCGAGGTCCTGGCCGACTGCGACCTCATCGTGGCCTTGTCGCATCAGGATCTCGGCGCGTCCCGCCGGCTTGCCCGCGAGGCGCCCGGCATCCATGTCGTTGTCACAGGAAAGGGCCGCAAGATCCTCCGCGATCCCGAGAAGGTCGGAGAGACGCTTCTCGTATCGCCCGGGGAGGCCGGCAATATCCTCGGCGCCCTGACGATGGAGCGAGACCAGGAGGGCCGACTGCGCCTGTCGAGCGACCTGACGACCCTCTCGGCCCGCATCCCGGAGGCCGCGTGGGCGCTGGACCTCTACCGGCAGTACGTCAAGGAGGCGAAGGACAAGCCGCCGCCCGATTGGGACCAGACGCCCATCCCGCCGCGCTACGAGACCGCCGAGGCCTGCAAGCAGTGCCACGGGGATCAGTACAAGCACTGGCTCACCACGAAACACGCTCACACCTACGCCTCGATCAAGCGGGTCGGGCGACAGGGGGATCCCGAGTGTCTGCTCTGCCACACGATGGGTCTGGGACGGCGGGGCGGTTTCGTGTCGATGGCGGCGACGGCAGGTCTCGGACGGGTGACGTGCCAGGCTTGCCACGTCGTGACGGCCGACCACCACGAGAAGAAAATCGCGCGCGACCCTGCCATCTATATCTCGTCGCGCCTGTGCATGTCGTGCCACGGGCCCGTCCAGAGCCCGGACTTCGACTATTTCGTTTACAAACCAAAGATTGTGCACACAAAGGACGGCGGGAACCGTAAAGAGTAGTGAGGGCGCTTCCTGGGCGCCGCAGATTTGTTCGCAGAGGGACCCATGTACGCCTACGTGATCCTGGGCCTGCTCCTGGCTGTCCTGGCGAGGGACCTCGCTGTTGATGCGCCGCCGCCCGACGTCGGCACGACGTTTCTGGCGATGGGCGGCACGGCCGTCACGGTCATGGTCGCGGGATTGGCCATCAGCGGGTACATCCTCCTGCGGCGCGGTTGGATCGAGCGAGACGAGCAACGGTTCCTCCGGCGCGTCGGTCTTCTGGGGAAATTGTACCGGCTGTTCGTGGTGGCGGCGTACGCCGTCCTGCTGTTCGTCTTCGATTGGGCCGCCCTCGCGATGGACTGGGCCGGGGTGGGGAACTGGATAGTGCCGGCGCTTGTCGTGACGATCGCGCCGTTTGTGCTGTTGCTGGTTGTGGGCTGGACGTCGCTGTATTGGGCGGACCGGAGTCTGCGGGCCCTGATGTTCGAGCGTGCGGGGGCGGACTCCATCGGAGGGGCGGCGGTTGCCATGCGGCAATGGACGTTGCCGCGGTATCTGGAATTCATGGCGCGGCAGTATCTGCTTGTGATCCTGGTGCCGGTGCTGGTGCTGTTGGGTGTTACCGACGCGGTTGAGTACGTTGTCGGCCCGACCGCGGTCGGGGCGTTGTTGACTGCCGGCTTGTTGCTAGCCGCGTTCCTGTTTGCCGGTCCGTGGGTCCGCGTCTGCTGGCGAACGGAGGCGATGCCGGATTGTCCGCTGCGCGACCGCCTGCTGGCGCTGGCCGAACGGGCGGATGTACGGGTCGCGAAGATCCTGGTGTGGCGGACGAACCTTTCGATCGCCAACGGGTGCATGATCGGTCTCGTGGGCCGCTTTCGGTACATCCTCATCACCGACGCGCTCCTCTTGAGCCTCTCGCCCGAGGAAGTGGAAGCGGTGTTCGCCCACGAGGTGGCGCACATCAAGCATCGCCACGTTGCACTCTACCTGCTGATGGGTCTGGCTGCTGCGGGCGTTGCCTACCTGGTGCTCGTGATGGGGTTTGTGGCCGTGCCGTGGCTGTGGGAAGCGGTACTCATCGAGAGCGAGCCGCCGCTGCGACTGGGGGAGGCGGTGAGTTTGTGTGTGCTGGCAGCGTGGTGGTGGTTCGGCTTCGGCTTTGTTTCGCGACGGTGTGAACAGGAGTGCGACCTCTATGCGGTGCGTGCCACCGTTTGTCCCGAGGGCTGCTCGCCGCCCAATGCAGCAGCGAGAACGGCGGAAGGTGGCGATGCGCAGGGCTGCATGGAAGGCAGCGCGGGGCCCGATCTCCCGCGCCAGGACGCGGCGCCGCCTCCGTTCAGTGTTTGCGAGCACCGTGTGGCGACGTTCGTGGCGGCGCTGCAGCGGATCGCCCGTCTGAACGGCGCGGCCGAGACGGCGCGCGGGTGGCGGCACTTCAGCATCGCCCATCGCTGCCGGTTCCTTTTCAGTGTCCTCGCGAGGCCGTCGGTCGTGCCCGGCGTCGAGGAACGACTCCGCCGCCTGAAGGTGGCGGTGCTCGTGACGGCGGTTGCCGTGGCGCTTGGCGCAGCGGCAGTGATGGCAGCCGATGAACTTCTACAGCCGGACGAGCCAGAGGACTCGACACGCCCAGAGGACGTCGCGCCGCTGCAGGACACTTGGATCATACGCCTCATGGATTGGGACGAGATGGACCGTCTCGCCCTCGGGCCGCCACAGTTTGACCGTCACGCCCACGGTGTCGCGGATCTTCACGATGGCCGTGCGGCCGGGCTCAGGGGCGGCGCTTCGGCGCGCGACCACAAGGTCGCCGTCCAGGATGCGCGGCGCCATGCTGTCGCCGTCCACACGCAGGGCAAACGTGCCAGGCTCCACGGGGCCGATGCCGGCAACGTCCACGAACTCGACGATCCCGTCCGGCGTCGGCGAGGATAACTGTGTCAGCAGTACCGTGGCGTCGCGCGGCCGGTCGGACTCGACCTGCGGATCGGGCGCCTTGAGGTCGCCTTGGCGGCGGCGTGCGCCCTTATCTTCCACCGCTTGGATGAGGCGCTCGAGGATTTGTGGATCCTCATCCTCGCTGAAGCATTTCTCCCACGACGCGAGGAGTCCTGCTGCGGTCCGCCCCACGATGGGGATCGACGTGGGGGAGGGGGCGAAGGCGTGGGGTTTCCACACGTCAGCGGGGTGAGGCAGGGTGTCTTCGACCTGCTTCAGGAGCGCCCGCAGGGCCGCCGTCGCGGCCGCCGTTTCAGGGTCGAGTGCCCGGCGTCCTGAGAATCGCTGAAGCATCTCTTGGGCCTGGGGTGACAACCCTATGTCACAGGCGGGCACGGGTTCCGCAGGGAAGGGCGTTCCGCGGCCCGTCAGGAGCCACGTCAGGTCGGCCCCGGTGACCTCGGCGGCCCGCGTGAGAAGGTCGGCGGGTGGCGGCCGGCCCTTTTCGTAATAGTTGTACGTAGAAGGACTTACGTCAAGCGCACGCGCAAACGCCGCCCGGCCGCGAGACCCAAAGATTCTCTCTCGCAACTCGGCCAGACGCCCTGAAACGCCCGAGCGTGACCCGCCGCCGCTCATCTTGGTAGAACCCTCGCAAAACCGGCCAGATTGTTCGCATCCGCGAACGTTCTCTTGCAATACGTTCGCTCGTGCGTATACTGTGCCGGCGGTATACGTGTTTGCGGATTATAGATTCGCGCGCCATCGGGAGCAAGAAAAAACTGGGGGCGAAGCCATGGGCACATCCGACGAAGTCGTTCGGGAGATCCTCAAGGACCTTGACGGGCTCGCCATGCTCAACGCGTGGGAGGCCACCCTCTTGGCTAACGTCAAGGAGAAGGCCGCAGCCCTCATCGAGGACAGTGGCCGGCATCCGCCGCAGTCGAAGCCTCCACCTCACGAAACCGGTACGGATTGCGCCGGCGACGGCGGTGATTCGGTCGTGTAATCAAGAGGAGAGGGCGGCGGCCGGCGTTTCTTCATCCCACGGCGAGTGCCAGGCGCATGTTGTCGCGAGCGAAAGCATGGCACGCCGCACCCGGCCGGAGGGAACCGCGAGCGCTACAGCCCTTGGAAGAACCGCATCCGGCGTGACAGGTCCATGGCTTCATAGCGGCACATCTCGTGACAGCAGAAGCACGAGATGCAGGTGGCGTAGTTGATGGACGGGCCGGTGTCGGTCATGGTGATGGCTTCGACCGGGCAGGCCTGGGCGCACGAGCCGCACTTGACGCACTTCTTGCGGCGCACGGTCGGCTGTGTCACGAAGACGTACGTGGCGACGCGGCTGATCCAGGTTCCGAAGCCCATGCCGACGCGGCATGTCTTAAACTTCGGCACGATCTCGAACGGGCCGTCGATGTCGATCCCATCCAAGTCTGCCGGGCCCAGGCCGCGCTCTTCGGCGATCCGCAGCATGGGGACCGCTCGCGGCTCGATGCCCATCATGGCAGCCATGACCGTATCGAGAGCGACGGCGTTGGTGGAAGCGAGGATGCGGCCGACGCGGCGCGGTCGCCCGCCCGACGGGCCCTGGCCCTCCATCGCGACGACGGCATCCAGGACAACGAGATCGGGCGGCCGGACCTGGTACACGTCGACGACGGCCCGGGCGAAGTTTTCCGTTCCGACGGCTTCCCGGTGGAGGCGTGTCTTCTCACCGCCCACCAGGTGGCCGAACGTGTTCTTGATGCCGCCCGTGATGCCGGTGGCCACGTGTGTTTTCATCTTCGGAAGGCTGATGAGTACGTCGCACTCGAGGACCTCGCGCGAAAAGGCGAGGTGCTCGGTAAAGTCCGAGTTGACCGCCGTCTTGACGGGCGAGGCGCCGAGGTTGACGTATCGCTCGCCGGCCACATCGAGGATACCCGCGACGCGCGCGGTCTGTTCGTTCGAACCGTAAGCCCGCATTCCGGAGTTGTCGCCGACCGAGACGCGCGCGGCGCCGCGGCGATCGAGGGCAGCCATCGCGGCGGCGACGACGCTCGGGTGCGTGTTGACGTGGCGCTCGGGCGGCATGGCGCCGAGGATGTTCGGCTTCACGAGGCAGGTGCGGCCTTCAACGGGCGGTGCATGGTCCGCGAAGGCGCGCTCGACGGCGTCGCCAACGTGGTCGTAGTCGGCCGGGTAGATGCTGACGCACGGGCGGGTCACGCTCACCTCAGGACAAAGTAGCCGTGGCCGACGACGTCGAAGACTTTTTCCTCGACGACGGTCAGGTCGGCGGCGGCAAACATGGCCCGCCATCGCCCGGCATTGGCGATGGTCTGGTTCGTCAGGTCGTGAAACAGGTGGTGTTCGAGGAAGGCGGTTGGGTTGCGCCGGAGTTTCTCATGTGGCTGCTTGCAGAACTCGCCCACGTAAAACAGCGCCTTGGGGAACTGTGACCGCAATTGCTTCAGCAACCCGACGACGTGGTCCTCGCCCTGCGAGAGATACTCGTGGTAGGTGTCGACCGCGGTGACGGCGTCCACGTCGGGGTGGCTGCGTGCGATCGCATCCAAGGCAAACATGTCGGCCTCGCCGACCTCGACGTGGTCGCCGAAGGGCACGGCGGCCAGGACCTCGCGGGCATACTCGACGGTCGGACCGTCGATGTCGATGCCGATGGCGCGGATCTGCGGAATCGCCTCGCACAGATACAGAAGGAACGCCAGGTCACCGCATCCCAGGTCCAGGACGACCTGCGCCCCGTGCCGCCGCAGCATGTCCGCCAGCACGGGGTAGGGGAGTGTGCGGCACAGTTGTCCGCTGCCGCGCCCGACGTACTTGCCGATCCGTCCGACGTCGTCCGGGTAGGTTGCGTTGGCCTGGAGGAGGTCGCGGAGGCGGTGGAAGATAGGCTCGTAGGCGTAAGTGAGTTCGAAGAAGCCGCGCGGTTCGGCCATAAGGCGGCGAAGTGTCGGCAGGGCGCGGACCTCGTCGCCCTCGACGCGCACAAGGCTCAGACCGTCGAGGTAGGTGAGGATGCTGTCGAGCACGTGGCGCGCGAGGCCGCCTTCGTCGGCGAGCGCCTTGACCGAGAGCCTGTCGGCCTCAAGCAATTGGTCGAGGATGCCGGTTTCAAGCAGCGCCCAGACGCAGGAGCACACGGCATAGCCGCGAACGTGTGGGAGGGCCTCGTCCAGCCGCCGCTTGGTGCGTGCGGCCTTGGGGAGGCCGAGGAGGTGAATGATCTGGAGTGCCTGCTTCAGCGACATTTCTGCCCCTCCGTCTTGGACGGACACCCGCCCAGCGCGGGCGCTGCCGCCTCGGGCGCGCAACACTCAGGCCGTCTTGTCGATGTTTCAGCCGTAGGAGGCCAGGATCGTGAAGCGGCGTTCAAAATCGACCTCGTTCACGAGGAACTTGTGCTTGTACTGCTCCACGCGCCCGTTGTGTTGCTCGATGGCGTGACGGTCGTAGGATCGCCACGCCCCCGCGGGAATCGTCTTCACGCAGACAGGCGTGAGGCGGCCGCTGGCCCGTTTTGTCTTGTATTCTATATTAAGTTTTTGGAGCCCCGAGTCAACCGCACGCGCCAGTTCTTCGGCACGGTCGGCCGGCACGTCGCACTCCTCGACCAGGAGGCTGTAATACGGCACGTCGGCCCAGGTCGGGCACAGGCAGTAGTTGCGGACGTCCAGGCCCAGGCGCGCCACCGACTCGTTGGCGGCGGTGGCGACCTGGAACTCCGTAATCTTCTCGCCCGTCAGGCTCGCGACGTGGCGGCCCTTGTTGAGGAACTCGATGACGGGGGCGGGGCCCATACGGTCGGTCACGCGGATGAGGTCGCCGATGTTGTAGCGGAACAGGCCTCCGGCCGTCGTCGGGATGAGGAAGTACCGCCCGCCCACGTCCACCTCGTGGGCGAGCAGCGCCGTGGGGTCGGCGCTTTCGATCTCCTCTTCCGGCACGAACTCGTAGAACGTGGCCGTGGCTTCCAGGACGCCGGCGCTGCCTTCGGTCTGCAGCGGGACCGAGAACCGTCCCTCGGACGCGATCAAGCCGATGTCGCGAATCGGCGCGTCGCCCCAATAGCGCGGTATCTCGTGTAGGTAGAGGCTGAGGGTGCCGCCCTTCCAGGTGCCGATGAGCGGCAGTTCCCAGACGTCTTTCGGATAGAGGTGGCCGGTAGCCTTCAGGGCGGCCTCGAGATCGCTGGCCCGACGGGGCATCGGTCTCAACCGCGCCTCGATGCACCGGCGCTTCTCGCCGTCGAGGGCGAGGTCGGGTGAAAGGGTGCCGTCCGAGAGGTCGCGAAGCAGGGCCTCCTTGCGGGCGTCCATCGCTCTGGCCAGACCGAGGAGCGTACTGGGATTCGCCGTGACGGGCATGACGCGGCGGTGCATCAGGCCGAGGCGGCACGCCAGGTAGTACTTGGTCGGCGTGTCGTCGGCGTAGGCGGCCTCGGGCGGCGTGACGTACATCCGGCGAACAATCGGTTTCTGGGCTTGGCACGTGAGGCCCGACATCGCGCCGGCGGGGATGCCCGAGGGCGTGACCTGCTCGTCCATGCGGCTGGCGATCTGGAGAATCTTCGCGCCGAAGGCGTCGAAGTGATCGTCCAGCGCGTGCACGCCCCATACCTGCCAACCGTGGCGGTAGTCTCTCAGGACGGTGTCGGTCACGGGGATGCGTTTGGGCGTGCCGGTGGTGCCGCTCGTCATGGCAAACATGTGGATATGCGTGCGCGGCGGAAACAGCGCCTCGGTCTCGCCGCGCGCCACGCGCTGGACGTACGGCTCGGCTCGCTCGTAGCCGGCAATGGGCATGGCCTTTCGCAGGTCCTCGATGGTGCGGACGCGCCGCAGGCCGTGATCGCGTCCGAAGCCGGTCTCGGCTGCTTCGGCGAGAATCCGGGCGAGCAGCCGCGGTTGCGTCTCGGGCGTCCTGTTGACGGCCCTCTTCCACCCCCACACCTGGGTCTTGGCCTGGAGGCGCAGCGGCGCCCAGAGGAGTCTGCGACCGCGGATGCCGAGAGGCGTCTTCATGGGACGGTTCTCATTCGGCGCTGGCTCCGGCGGAGGCGTCGGACGCTTCGGCGGAAAGATGCCGGTTGAAAAACGCCGTGACGTTGCGGTGATAGGTCCGGGGATCGGCCGCCACAGCCTGGTTGTGCTTGGCGCCGGGGCAGATCCAGATGTCCTTCGGGCCGGGCTTTACGTCGTACAGCGCCTGCGTCTGTTCGGGCGGGACGTAGGCGTCGCGCCCGCCGTGGATGAACAGGATGGGCACCGTGTCGAGTTTCATCAGGGCTCGCCGCGCGCTCGGAAACCGGCACCGGCACTTCAGTTCGACGTAGAACATCGTCAGGGCGCGGAATATGCGATGGACGGTCATCGAGCGGTCGGCACGGGCCAAGTTCACCTTCGCAAAGATCCGGACCCAGCGTTTCACCAGACCGTCGATGCGGTGGTCGGTGGAGAACACCCCGTCCACGACGAGGCAACGGACCTCGGCGTTGAGGGCGGCGGCGATGACTGCCGCGCTCGCCCCTCGACTGATGCCAAGGATGCCGACCCCGCCGGCGTTCACATCGCGCCGACTGTTGACGAATGCGATCGCTGCCAGGATGTCGTGGACCTCGTAGTTCGACGGCCAGTAGCGGGGCTCGAAGCGGGCCGGCGTGAAACTTTTACCGTGCCCACGGAAGTCGAAGGTGAACACCGTGTATCCGGCCTCGACCAGGGCCGACGCGTATCGGCCGGCGCTGGTCATGTCGCTGCCGAACTCGTGGCAGAAGATGACGGTGCCGCGGTCCGGCGCGCCCGGCGGCCGGTCGATGAACATGCCACGCAGGGTGCGGCCTTCCAGGCTCGGGAAGGTGACGATCTCGCCCTCGGGCGGCGTGTAGTCGTCGAGGTTCGCCGTCACCGGCAGCGGCGTGTCGAGGAACAGGTTGACCGCCAGCCGCAGGTACTTCGCCAGGTACGACAGAATCAGGATGGCCACCAGGACGATGGCGCCCACGATGGCGAAGACGTGCCAGTTCTCCGGCAGCACACTGTCGCCGCCCGTGCCCGGGCTGGTGGCGGCTTCCATTGTCAGGATGGCGGCCGAGAGAGCCGACGGTGTCAAGGGATAGTCCCTCCGCGCGAGAGGCCATCTTCCGTGGCAAGTCATTCTACGGGACGAATCGGCGAACTACCAGAGAATCGTTTTGCCCGCCGAACCCGAACGAGTTCGACATGCAGACCTCGACCGGGGTTTTGCGGGGAGTGTTCGGTACATAGTCGAGGTCGCAGAGGGGGTCGGGGTTGTCGAGATTCATCGTGGCCGGCACGATCTGGTCGCGGATGGCCAGGACGCACGTCATCAGTTCCGTGGCGCCGGCGGCTGCAATGAGGTGCCCCACTTGGCTCTTGATGCTCGAGATAGGGACCTTGAAGGCGTGCTCGCCGAAGACGAGTTTGACGGCGAGCGTCTCGACCTTGTCGTTCTCGGTGGTGCCGGTGCCGTGGGCGCTGATGTAGTCGATGTCTTCGGGCCGGACATCCGCCTTCGCCAGCGCCACCTGCATCGAGGCGGCCGGACCGCGACCCTCCGGGTGAATATCGGTCATGCGGTAGGCGTCGGCGCTGGAGCCGTAGCCGGTGATCTCGCCCCAGATCCTCGCGCCCCGCGCCTGGGCATGCTCGAGTTCCTCCAGGACGAGCATCGTCGAGCCTTCGCCCAGGACGAATCCGCCGCGGTCGCGGTCGAACGGGCGGCTGGCACGCCACGGCTCGTCCTTCGGTTCGGTCGAAATCGCCGTGAGCAGGTTGAACCCCGTCACGCCCAGCGGATGAATCATCGAATGCGTGCCGCCGGCCAGCATCAGGTCAACCCGGCCGAGGCGGATCAGTTCGCTGGCCTCTCCGATGGCCTGCGTGCTGGCGGCGCAGGCCGTGAGGCAGGAATAGGCGGGGCCCTCGAACCCGTATTCGCAGGCCAGGTGGTTGGCCGGCATGTTGGGTTCCTGCTCGAGTTCGCGCATCGCGTTCGAGCGCCGCAGCGACGTCTCCGCGAAGGCGACGGCGCTGACCGTGCCGTCGTCGCGTGTGCCGTTGGCGATGGAGGTGACGAGCGTGATGAAGTCAACGATGCCCTCGCCGCTGCCCAGATAGATGCCGAATCGCCCGGGGTCAAAGCCGCCGGCGGCGAAGCCGGCGTCTTCAAGCGCCATTCGTCCGGCGGCCATGGCGAACCGCACGTTCCGCCCGGCCTGCTCAAATGCCGCAGCGTCGCGCACGTACGGCGACAGGTCGAAATCCGCAACCTGGGCCGCGAAGGTCGTCGGGAACGTTGAAGCCTCGAAGATAAAGATGGGCCGGATGCCGCTCTTGCCGGCCAGGAGGTTCTGCCACGACTCCTCGACCGTCATGCCGAGCGGGTTCACGGAACCCATTCCGGTTATCACGATGCGTCGTGCCATGATCGCTTCGTCGCCTTGTGCTCGTGCGCGGTGTTGACGCCTCGCCGTTATTCGGTGATGCCCCGCTGCTTCCGCAGCGGGCTCGGTCCTGCATTACACGCCTCGTGCGGCGTCACCGTTGCCGATTTACACGAATCACAGCGGCCGCCGTCTGGCCGCCGATCGCGTTTGTGGTCGCGAGGATGCGGTCGCTTGCGAGCGGCTGCGGACCGCCCGTCACGAGGTTGACGCCCGCTTCCGGGTCCGGCCGGTCGCAGTTAAGGATGGCCGGAACCCGGCCGTCTTTGGCCAGAACCAACATGGCCGCCAAGTCGGCCAGACCGCTGGCCGCGCCCATGTTCCCGGTGACGCCTTTCGTGGCCGTGACCGGGACCTTGTGGGCGGCCGCCCCGAGAGCCGACGCCAGGCCGGCCGTCTCGCTGCGGTCCTGCACGTCAAGGGCGGGCCCGTGAGCGAGAACGACGCCGAGGTCGGACGGGTCCACGGCGGCGGCCTCCAGGGCACGGCTGACGGCGGCGGCCACGCTGCGGCCGTCTTGGTCGCACGTGTTGACGCCGGCGGTGGTCGCGCCGACGCCGGTGCCGAGGACTTCGCCGTAGACGGTCGCGCCGCGCGCCTGGGCCGCGTCCAGCGGTTCGAGCATCAGGACGGCGGCGCCTTCGGCGATCACCCAGCCTTGCCTGGCCTCGTCGAAGGGCCGGCACGCCGACGCGGGGTCGTCGTTGCAAGTTGCCGCCCGATCGAGCAGGCAACACCGCATCAGGACGACTGGGCTGACGCGGGATTGGCCACCGCCGGCGAGCATGTAATCGGCGTCGCCGCGGGCGAGGATGCGGCAGGCTTCGTCCAGGGCGAGGAGCCCGCCCGCGTCGCTGCACGTCAGCGAGTTGCTTGGCCCCTGGCCGTCCCAGAGGATGCCCGCGTGGCAGGCGTGCATGTTCGGCAGGTACTTCAGCAGCCACAGGGGGAACATCTGGGCGATGCCGTGCTCGCCCCAGCCCTTGAGGGAGAACTCGCCGCCGGCACGTGCGGCCTGGACGGGTGCGGCCAGATCGTCGAGTTCCGTCGGGATGAAACTCGTGCCGAAGATCATGCCGAACCGCGCGTGGTCGATCGTCGGAAGGACCGGTTCGGTGGCTTTGAAGTCGCCGAGCGGCAAGCCCGTGTCGAGGATGGCACGTCCGGCGGCGGCGAGGGTCAACTGGATGTCGCGGGCCATGACCTTGGCGTTCTTCTTGACGTAGCGGCTCTGGTCTTTGCGGAGCCCCTCGACGGGGTCGAACTCCGGCACCTCGCCGGCGATGCGGCTTGGGAACCCCCCGGGGTCGAACCGCGTGATGGGGCCGACGGCCGACCGCCCTTTGCGCACCGCTTCGGCCAGCGCACCGGGGCCGAGGCCCGCCGGGCTGAGGACGCCCATCCCCGTGATGACAATGCGACGGTCCAAAGCCTCCTCCGCGTCAGGCGTCGTCGGATCCAGCGTCTTCCGTCAGGCCGGCCAGGTGGCGCATGCGGAGCAGGCGGATGAAGTCTTCGTTGAAGACGAAGTTCTCTTGGCCGGTTTCCTCCGGCGAGCGCGACTGGTCGAGGTGGGCGAACATGAGTTCGATCTCGGCCACGAGGTCGCCGTCGCGGGTGATGCGTCCCTCGATCGAAGCGCCTTCGGGCCGGATCTCGCCCTGGACGTTGGCCTCGAAGCGGATTTGATCGCCCGGCACCACGTGACGGTGAAACGTGGCCCGCGTGACCTTGGCCAGGATGACTTTCTCCTTGAAGTCGAAGACCTCGCCCACCAGGACGCCGGCCGTCTGGGCGAGCCCCTCGATCATGAGCGTGGGGGGGTGCATGGGATAGCCCGGCACGTGGTCGTGGAGGTGTTCCTCGGCCATCGTCACGTTCTTGACGGCGACGGCGCGCCGGCCGCTCTCGAATGCGACGAACTTGTCGATCCAAATCCAGCGCATCGGGTCACCGCTTTGTACGTTTGGGAAAGCGAAGCCCGGGCGGCGTCCTGGCCACGGACCGCGCGTCTGGGCCGCCTATTGAGCCCGGTTTTTCAGAAGTCGCCGGTTCCTCTGCGTAAGGGCGAGGCATGACTCGCCCCTACGGGCTCCGCGGATCATAGGGCCGAAGGGTCAGTCGCCCTCGCCGCCCAGTTTCGCCTCAACGTAGCCGACGATCATATCGACCGTGAACAGGTCGGCAATGTCCTGGACGGTCGGGTTCTTCTCGAACTCCGCGAGGTCGGCGTACGGCAAGCGGGCCTTGAGTTCCTCGAGCCCCTTGGCTGTGAGTTTGCCGTCCTGGACGTACTCGTCGCTCGTCAGGATGTTGTCGGGAAAGAGGTCGCCCCTGGGGATCTTGATGTTGAACGCCTTCTCGAGGCGGAACACGATATCGAGGAAGTCGATGCTCTCAGCGCCCAGGTCGCCCCCGATCCGGGCTTCCGGCGTCACTTCGTCCTCGTCAACGCCCAGGGCATCGACCAGGGCTTCACGGACCTTCTCCATAATCTCGTCGCGACTCAAAGCCATCTCGTGTGACCTCCCTAAAATGCCGGGCCCTCAGCGGTCGTGTGCGGCAGCGGCCTCCAGCGCCTGAGGACCCCCGATCAGTTGAAACCGCCGGCGCCAGAACGGGCGAAGGGCCGTGTCGATCTCCGGACGGTCGGCGTCTTCGTCGGCCACGTTCAGATGTTCGAGTGTCAGCCTTGCCTGAACGGCAACCTGGCCTTCGCACCGGCCGACGGCCTTGAAGCGGCTCTCGGTCTCGGCGATCTCCAGCGCCGACACGTCCATCTCCAGCCGCTCGCCAGGACGGACGAAACTGCCGTAGCGGACGTTCCGGGCCTCGCGCAGCAGGATCAGGCTCTTCTGGAAGTCCGTGCTCACGCGAACCAACCAAGCAGCCGTCTGCACCAGCGCCTCGATCATCAGGACACCGGGCAGCACCGGGTACCCCGGAAAGTGGTCCGCCAGATATTCCTCGGCCAGGCTGAGGTTCTTGACCCCAACGATCCGCTTGGGCGGCTCCAACTCCAGGATGCGGTCGACCAGAAAGAATCTCATTGTTTTTCGCAGTGCGGCATTCTATCGCCGACTGTCCTGTCCTTGCAAACCCTTTTTGCGCCGGCCCTGTGCCGGCGCCTCACCTTTTAGCGGCGGTCGGCTTTTCGCGCCCGCCCCGTACACCGTGGCGAGCGGGATGCACAAAACGGGGTTCACCGGCCGCCGGAAGGGAGTGACATCTAGCAGACACCGCCGCGCCATGCAAGCCAAAAACCACGGACCGTGTAACGCCTCAGTTACGCGAGGGTGGCACGGCAAGGCAAAAAAGGTTCCTGGAACCTTTTCTTGGTCCGCCTCATCCGGCCGCCAAGCGGTTCAGCGTCTCGATGCCGCGCTCGATCGTCTCGCGGTCGGCGGCGTAGGCGATGCGGAAATGCGAGTCGCTTTCGCTGAAGACGCCGCCCGGGATCACCAGGACGCCCGCCTCGATGGCCCTGGAGACGAACTCGGTGCCCGACCCGCCGGGCGCCTCGGGGAAAATGTAGAACGCCCCGCCGGGCTTCTCGACGTTGAACCGGTCCCGCAGGCCCTCGTAAATCAGGTCCCGCCGCCGGCGGAACAGGTCGATGCACTCGGACGGGTCGGTCTCAAGCGCCGTGATGGCAGCCGTCTGAAACGGGGCCGGCGCGCACACGAACGTATATTGCTGGAGCGTCGTCATGGCGCCCACGACCGACTCCGGGCCGACGCAGTACCCCAGCCGCCAGCCTGTCATGCCGTAGGTTTTTGAAAAGCCGCGAAGCAGCAGCACCCGGTCGTAAAGCGGCCAGACGCTGGGCGCCGGCCCGTCGTAGGCGAAGGCGTTGTAGATCTCATCGGAGACCACGAGCAGGTTGTGCCGGCGGGCCACGTCGATCGCGCCTCGGAGTTCGTCGGCCGTGTACACGACGCCGGTCGGATTGGCCGGACTGTTGAGGATGAGCATCCGGCTTCGCTGCGTGACGGCCGCCTCCAGCGCCTCGGCCCGGAGGTGGAAGTCCGGGTACGTGTCCACGAACACGGGCACGCCGCCGATCAGGTTTACCAGGTGCTTGTACATGACGAAGTATGGGTCTGGGATGATGACCTCGTCGCCCGGGTTGATGGTGGCCAGGAAGGCAAGAAGCAGGCCGCCCGACACGCCGCTCGTGATGAGGACCGGCGAGTCGAACGAGCCGAACTCCTGCCGGAGGCTCTCGGCGACGGCCTCCCGCAGGGCAGCGTCGCCCTGCGTCACGGTATAGCGGTTGGCGCCGGCGCGGATGGCCTCGATGGCCCGCTCTTTGCAGGCCTGCGGCACGTCGAAGTCCGGCTGGCCGATGCTCAGGTTGATCGGGTCGGCGAGTTTGGCCGCCAGGTCGAACACCTTGCGGATGCCGGAGGCGTCGATGCACCGGATGCGTTCTGCCAGAGGTGGATGCGGCTCGGCCACGCCTCGCTCCTTTCATCGGCGTCTGAACCGGCCTGCTCGCGGGTCGCACGAGCGGCAGGATGGGCCGCACAAATGGCCCGCCGGCGCGGCCGCAGGTTCGGTGCCGGTCGGCGCCGGCGGCTTCCGCTATGCGGTACGACAGGACTTCCCTGAAGTTGACGCGCGGCGGGTCTCCCGACCCGCCGCCGCTTATGCAATCTCGTGCGCGGTGGGTGGGGACACCCACCGCGCAGAACTCGGACATACCCCTGATGCGCGATGGATGGGGACACCCACCGCGCAGAACTCCTGTCGGACCGCTTAGGATCGGGCCTGTGGTTTCGATTGTTTGGTCCGCGGCGTGCCTTGGCCGGGGGCGGGTGGGGCCGCAGGGGCAGCCTCGGCGCCTTCGGCGGCTCCCTCGGCGCCTTCGGTGAGCGCCTCGCCCGCAGCCGTCGCTGCGACCGGCTTCGACTTCCGCGCCTGTGCTTTGCGGTGGGCCACTTTCGGAAGGCCGAACACGGTGTCCCCGTCCTGCCACTTCTCGTCGTCCGCCAAGTGCTCGACGCGCTCGGCCCGCGACAGTACGTTGCGATGCCTGGTCAAGGCGCCGCTCGATTTCAAACTCTTGTCCAACGACATCCGCTTACTCCTTCTTCATTTGAACCGTATAAGCATCTTTCGACGTCGGCCGCTTGGTCTCCTTCTCGAACGCCTCCAGACTCTTGTTGATCTGGAGCGCCAGGGCGTCGGACGTCGTCTTATCGGCAAAGTGCTGGCCGCTGTAGAGGATGTGGTAGCCGCTCCGCGTAACCAGGTCCGTCTGGACCCCGCTCTTGGCGAGAAATGCTCTCAGGTCGTCCACGGCGTCGGGCTTCGAGACGTCGAGCCGGGCGATGCGGACACGGTACTGCGGGCCGGCGGGGGCGGGCGGGATTTGCGAGCCGATGGGCGCCGTGGGCGGTTGCGTGCCCTCGTCGCCGGGCTTCGGTTTTACCGGGGCGGGTTTCGGCGGAACCTTGGCGCCGAGTTTGGGCGGCTTGGCGCCGGGACCGACGAGACCCGGCGCCGGCCCGGTGGCCTGAATCTCGTTCATCGTCGGGTGCTTCTCGGTTGCTGGGAGACCGTCGCCGCCATCGCCGTACCGCACGCCCAGCGCGTAGAACAGGTAGCAGAGGCAAAGCAGGACGACGCCGGCGACCGCCAGGTACGGCCACGTGAGCCTGACCCCGCCGACGATGATGGCGGCCTTTCGCATGACGATCGCGGGCTTGGGCCGCCGCGTGATCGGCACGGGCTCCTCACGTCGAGGCGCCTCGACCGCCGGTTCGGGCGACGTGACCGCCTTGCGCCCGGCGGTCGGCGGCATCGCCCTGCCGGCGTCCAGTTTGGCCTTGGCCTGGCCGCGCTCCTTGGCCAGGAGTTCGAACAACGCCCGTTGTGCTTTATGTTTGGCCATTTGCATCTCCCCGGACGTCGGCGTGTGGCCGGGCAACCAAGTCAACATAATAGAGCGGACCCGGGCCATTGTCAAGCGTATGAACCTTTAGGAGGGGCGTTTCCGGCTTGCCGGGCCCCTGGGATTGAATCAGGCGGTGGTGATAGCAGGTCTGCGGGCGCTCGGGCGCGGCCGTCTCGACCTGCGGCAGACCGGGAGGGAAAGCCATGAGAAAGATTCGTCGAGGCTGTCTGCCGATCGTTGGCGGGATCTTGGCCGTTTTGGGCTTGCTCTGGGTGGCCAATGTCGGGCAGGGGGCGGGAAGCACGGGGTCCAGCCATGGCGGCGTTGAGTCGCTCCTGGCCCAGATACCCGCTTCCCGAATGCCTCCGGGGCAAATGACACAGGAACAGGAACGGTCTTTCCGAAAATGGGCGGCGGCCACCCTGTCGGGCCAACCCGTGCTTATTGGCTTTGTAGTGAGCAGCGTCGAAGGCACGGCCGACGAGACGACCGTGGTGACCGGTTACCTCCCGATATCCACCCCGGTTCACGGGCGCATCGCTTTGTGCAAGATTCGCGCCGAACTTGCGGCATGGGCTGAGGATGGCGGCGTCTCGGCCCTGAGTCCGGGAACCAAGGTTTTCGTGACCGGTGAAACGGCCGCGGGGGACCCCCTGTATCCGATGCGCGGGAAGATCCGGGTCTCCGGCACCGAGAAGACTATCGCGGGTTGGACGGCGGACCGGGCGTACTTCGGTGTCAATCTAGAGAACTGCCGCGCGCCCGGGGCAGAGTACGGTCGACCGGAACCCGGACCCGCGCCGGGGGCCGGACGCAAACCGCAACCGAAGGCCGCTCCCCCAAAGCCTCCGAAGAAAGCGCCCCTGCCTGCTCCCGCGCCGAAGAAGACCGACAAACCAAAGCGCGAGTCCACCACGTTTTTCAAGGTCAGCGCGGGAGACGCCGGACGGGTCATCTACATCGTGGACCGGTCGGGCAGCATGACTGACTCGATCGATTACGTGAAATTCGAGTTGAAACGCAGCATCGCCCGGTTGACCGACGACAAGACGTTCCACGTGATCTTTTATTCCTCCGGGCCACCCCTTGAGATGCCGACGACGCGCCACGCCAAAGCCTGGACCGATGACAGCGGCGCCAAGCACGTCCGTACAGAGTCGATGCTACCCAAGGCGACGGTTGCGGCCAAGGCCAGGGCCTACCGGTTCATCGACGGCGTCATCCCGCAGGGCGAGACCGATCCGTCGAAGGCATTCCAGCGGGCGTTTGAACTGAAGCCCGGCGTCGTGTTCCTGTTGACCGACGGCGAGTTCGACCGGGCCATCGCCGGCTTGGTCAAGCGACTGAATCCGGGCGCCAAAGTGCCGGTTCACACTATCGGGTTCCTCTACCGCACGGGCGAACCGATCCTCAAAAAGATTGCCGCACAGAACGGCGGCGAGTACAGGTTTGTCTCCGAGGCGGACTTGGCGACGTTGGCCAACTGAGAAAAGGCAGGCCGTGCCATGAGACGTTCCCTCCTGGTGTTGGGGGTTGGGCTGTTGGTGGCGGTGGCGGGTTGCTCTCACGCGCGCCGGCCCGCTTTCTTTGGCGTGCCGACGGACCAGCCCCGCACGCTGGTTTACGTATTGGACCGTTCCGGTTCGATGACCTGTTCCTTAGACTTCGTGAAGTATGAGCTTCAACTCAGCATCAGGGAACTGCGCGGCGATCAGCAGTTTCAGGTGCTCTTTATGAGTTCCGGCCCGCCCTTTGAGATGCGGCCGCGCGGCCTCGTTGCGGCGACCGACAACTATAAGGCCACAGCCTGTCAGTTTATCGACGCAATCGTCCCGCAGGGAGCGATTGACCCCGGCCCGGCCATGCAGCGAGCCCTGGAGTTGAAGCCGGACGCTGTCTACATGCTCACCGACGGAGAATGCGACCGCTCGCTTGTCGAATTCATCAGGCAGAAGAACCCCGGCCGCAAGGTCGCGATTCATTGCATGCTCTTCCTGTATCGCCTGGGCGAGGACGTGCTAAAAGAGATTGCAGCAGAGAACCACGGAGTGTACAAGTTCATCTCCGAGGCGGACCTTGAGAAACCTTGAGAACGTGATCGGCGCCTTGTGAGGCGGGTGATGTCAACCATGCGACGTGTGATGCCCCATGTTCTGCCGGCGTTTGCTGCGATCCTCTTCGTGACGGGCGCGCCGGCGCTTGCCGCGCCCGCAAACCCGTTTGCGCCGCTGAAACCGAAGCAGGAGGCGCCGGCGGCTGGCGGGCAAGCGGCGCCGGCTGTCGGGAAGAAGGAGCAGCCGCCGGAGGTCCGGGCCATCCGCGGTCGCTTGACGCCGCCAGAGCGGGTGCTCGAGGCGCATCTCATCGAACGGTCGATGGACCTGAAGATCCCGGTCCGGGTGGATAAGACCACGGGCGCCTTTGAGGTGAAGGGCCTGCGGCTGGGCACGTACGATTTTCTGATCCGGACGCCGTGGGGCAGGCTCGAAGGCATCGACATGGAGCCGAAGGTCTCGCCGTACGACATCCTGATCCCGGCCGAGTACCGGACGCCGGACATGGGCCTGCGGCCGGAGGGCGAGTTTGCCGAGAAGGACCGGGCGGCCATCCGCCGAATCATCCATGAGGTCAAGCGGTACGAGAACAAGATCACCGACATGGTTATCTCGGGCTCGACCGACATTGCGGTCGTGCTGGTGGAACTGATGATGGACAAGGCGTTCCACAGCCGCAAGGGCGACGAGATCACCTGGCGAATCGAACAGTGGACCTACGAGAAGAAGTACGACGCGTGGACCGCGTTCAAGACGCGGTGCCTGTACCGGTTCCGCGTCTCGAAGGCCGAGTGGCAGACGTGGGGCTGGCAGTTTGAGCCGCGCCTCGGCGGCTTCATCATCTCCGAGGACCTGAAAGAGCCCGTCAAGGTCGAGTTCACGGTTCCCGCCAAGCCCGTCCGCGCCAAAGGCATCCCCGGCTCGAAGTACCCTCCGGCCGACAAGGGCAGGACGTGGTAAAAAAGGTACCAGGTACCTTTTTCTCGTTTTCGGCGTTTCTGGCCGCGTATCGGCCTTTTCGGAAAAAGGTACCTGGTACCTTTTTTCTTGACGCGGTGGGTTTCTGATGCTATCAGACGGACATGCCAAGAGTTCCGCGTATTGCCGTCGGTGGAGTCGTGTATCATGTCCTGAACCGGGCCAATGGGCGTGCGCAGATTTTCAAACGGCCCGGTGATTACGCTGCCTTCGAGAAGGTAATGGCGGAAGCCCAGGATCGTGTTCCGATGCGCGTCCTTGCTTATTGCCTGATGCCAAACCACTGGCACATGGTGCTTCATCCCGATGGAGACGGGGACCTTTCGCGGCACCTCGCTTGGCTTACGCGAACGCATTCGCTTCGCTGGCATGCCTTTCAAGGGATGCACGGTTGCGGCCATCTGTACCAGGGCAGATTCAAGTCTTTCCCGGTTCAGAGCGACCGGTATTTCCTGACGGTGTGTCGCTACGTCGAACGTAACCCCCTGCGAGCCGGCCTGGTGACCAGAGCAGAGGACTGGCGATGGGGTAGTCTCTGGTGTCGCGAACGCAGCACGGTGGAGGCAACAGCCCTGCTCAGTGAATGGCCCGTGCCGCGGCCTGATGGTTGGTTAGATTTCGTCAATCAGCCTTTGAACGGGGAGGAGTTGGCGGCCCTCAGGTTGTGCGCAAGACGCGGACGGCCCTATGGCTCGGCTGACTGGGTCTTGCACGCCGCAGCGCGCCTCGGCCTTGAGCCCACCCTCCGTCCCCGTGGCCGACCGCGATTGTAAAAAAGGTACCAGGTACCTTTTTCCGGTTTCGGCGTTTCTGGTCGCGTATCGGTCTTTTTCAGAAAAAGGTACCTGGTATCTTTTTTAGGCGTTGGCGGCGAGGCGACGGAGGGCGCGCAGGTTGACGGGGTCCATGCGGCGGCCGCGGGGGCCTTCTTTGGGCGTTTCGAGGATGAACGGCAGGTCGCGAAGCGCCGGATGATTGACCAGTTGGCGGAATCCCTCCCGCCCGATCCGGCCGCGGCCGATGTGTTCGTGACGGTCGAGATGCGACCCGCGTTCGCCCTTCGCGTCGTTGGCGTGGACGACGGCCACGCGCGCCAGGCCGACGGCCTCATCCAGCCGCCCGAGCGTTTCGTCCAGTCCCCGGCGCGTTCGCACGTCATAGCCGGCGGCCCACAGGTGGCACGTGTCGATGCAGATGCCCAGGCGTTCTCTCGCGCCGCCGCGCGGTGGACAGTTCTGTCCACCGCGCGCGTCTGTCGCAGCAGGCGGAACATGGCCACGCCACGGCGCGTGCTCATGCCGCCCGGCCGTGGCCTCGGAGTCGCAGGTTTCGACGAGATACTGTAGGTGCTCGAACCGCCCGCACAGGGTTGTTCCGGCGCCGGCGGTGGTTTCGAGCAGGATGCGGCAGGCGTGGTCCGGCCGCCGGCGATGGAGCCAGTCGAGGGCCCGCGCGATGCGCGCGAGGCCGGCCGCCTCGCCGCTGCCCACGTGGGCGCCGGGATGGAGGACGAGCCAGTCGAGTCCGAGCCGTTTGCACCGGTCCAATTCTTCGAGAACACACCGGCGCGACCGCTCATACAGCGCTCGGTCGGGGCTCGCCAGGTTCACGAGGTAGGAGGCGTGGCCGACGAGCGGCGCGAGGTCCGCCTCGCGAGCCGCGGCGCGGAACCGGGCGACCGTCTCATCGGAGAGCGGCCCGAACCGCCACTGCGACGGCGATTTCAGGAAGATCTGGAGGCACTCGGCGCGAATCTCGCGCGCACGCTCCACCGCCTTGTCCACGCCGCCTTGTATCGAGAGATGCGCGCCGAAGCGAGGCATGGTCACACAGTTCAAGTGAAAAAGGTTCCAGGTACCTTTTTCCGGTTTCGGCGTTTCTGGCCGCGTATGGGTCTTTTTCAGGAAAAGGTTCCTGGTACCTTTTTTTGCTGGACCTCTATTGGGGGACCACAACGATGGCCGCACGCAGTTTTTCTGAGAACACTTGCGCGGCCGCACGGCGAAGGTCGTCGGTCGTAACCGTTTCGACGGCCTGTTTGATGGCGGCAGAATCCACGCCCATGCGGGCCCGCTGCCCCATTGCGAACGCCGTCCCGTAAAGGTTCTGGGCAAGCACGCGGTCCGGCAGGCTCAGGAGGCCAAAAGCGAAGTTGAAAATCTGTAAGGTGACCATGCGGTCTGACGTCGTGATTTCCCCTTGACCCGCCTCGGCGACAAACGCCTCCAGCCGCGCCACCGCCTCCTCCGGTTTCTCGCCGGCCCGGACGGGTGCGCAGATGCGCACGGCCGCAGGGTCGTCGAGCGGCGCATAGTGAACCGGCATCTGGCCCGGTCCGGCGCCGAGCGTCTCGGCACGGTTCCACAATCGTGCGACCAGCACCAGGAACGGGGCGTACAGGTCGCTGTCGACGGCCGGCGCCGCGTAGGCGAGGCCGACGACGGTACCGGCCCCGGGCTGGATGGACCTGACGCGGACGGTCTCGGTGGCGGGGAGTTTCGGTTTCGGCCGCTGCGTCGGTTTCGGTGCGGCGTCGCCGGACGGGATTGACGCGAAATGTTTCTCGATGGCCGTCCGTGCTGCGGCCGCCTCAAGCGCGCCGGCCAGGACGAGCGTCGCGTTCTTCGGCTTGTAGTACCGTTTGAGGCGCTGCTGGACGGTCGCAATCGTGATGGCGTTGATGTGGTCGGCCACGCCGGCTCTGCGCCCGCCGTATGGGGCGGGACAGACCTTTTCCCGCGCGAGGTTGGCGGCGGCAAGGTGCGGCATGGATGCGTACATGTTGGCAAGTTCCGCGAGGATGCGGGGCTTCTCGCGGGCAAGATCCGAATCGAGGATCCGCAGATGCTTCATCCGGGCGGCGGCGTCCTGGAGTTCACGGTCGAGGGCCTCTCGTTTGAAGACGGCGGCCGCGACCGTGTAGTCGTCGCCCGTCTGGGCGTTCCAGCCGTCGGGGTAGCGGGCCATGTAGGCCTGGATGTCTCGCTGGGGCGTCACGCCGGCTGCCGCCGTGATGTAGCAGTGCTCGATGAGGTGTGCCAGGCCGCTTTGCCCCTTGGGATCGTGCAGCCCGCCCACAGGGTACAGGACCACCAGGGCGACCTTCTCGGTGCTCTGCATCGGCCGCAGCATGACCGTCAGGCCGTTGTCGAGGGTAAACTCCTCGGGCGGCTGCGGCGGAGGAACGGCCCTTCCGCAGCCGGCCAGGAACATCGCCAGGGCGACAAGCAGCGCGGTGTTCCGCAAAGGTAGACTCCTGCCGGTTTCGGAACGCCCTGCAGTGTCAGGACGTGAAAAAAAGGTACCAGGTACCTTTCCCCAAAAAACCCCATACACGGCCAGAAACGCCGAAACCGCGAAAAAGGTACCTGGTACCTTTTTTATGACCCGCCCGCCTTGGCGTCACGGCGCAGGCTCTCGGCCCGCTGACGCAGGGCTTCCGGATCGAGCGGCTTCGCCTCCTGCATGGCGAAGTGGAACTCGTGTGTGTCGTAGTGCACGCCCGGCACCACCGTCTCGAAGGCCAGGTCGAGCGGAATCCACTGGCTGACGGGCGCCCGCACCTTCGCTTCTGTCACCAGCGCCTCGTAGCCCGGATGCTCCAGCCGCACCGCATACGTGCCGTACCACGTGAAGGGGACCGTGACGGGTGTGCGGCCGACCTCATTGTCGTTGAGCCAGCAGAGTGCGCCGCTCGGTTCGGAGTCGATGGTGATGGTCCGCTGGACCTGTCCGTAACATCCGGCCATGGCGGCGGTTGCCAGGAGCCCGGTCATAAGGATCGCACGTTTCATCGCCGGTCAGGACCTCGCCTGTTTGTAGACCTCTTCGACGTCGGCCGCCAGCGTGTCGGTGTCGATGACGGCCACGGTGCACCGACCGGTGAGCCAGCCGGCGCACTCTCCGGGATTGATGACGAGGCGTCCCTCCTGCCGCTCGACCAGCGGCTCGTGCGTGTGGGCGAACAGGAGGATGTCGGAGGCCTCGAAGGCATCGTGCTGAAGGCGGCTGCGGTCGTGTGTCAGGCAGATCTTCTTGCCGCCCAGTTCCAGGTGCCGGGGGCCGTTCATCAGTGAGGGCAGCAGTTTGGCCAGGCCCTCCCGCTCGCCGTCGCAGTTGCCGTAGACGCCCTCGAAGGGGATCCGCGTCTGGAGCAACCGCTTCAGGGCGAAGGGGGCACAGTAGTCGCCCGCATGGAGGATGGCCTCGACGCCTTGCTCCTCGAAGTATTTCATCGCAGCCGAGATGGCCGCCAGGTTATCGTGCGTGTCGGCAATCGCGCCGATCTTCATGGTTACCCTGCCTCTCGCAACCGCAGTATAGGTGGCCTTGAAACGGAGGTCAAGCAAAAGCGGCATGTCCCTGGCTGAAGTTGACCTGCGGCGCGGCCAAACGGGGCGCCCGTGGCGTGGCCGAGACTTGCCATGCACCGCCTCCGTGGTAGAATTGCGTGTAGTGCCGGGCGGCGGGGCTGCGCGGACGCTCGCGGGGGCACGCTCCCGGCGAACCGAATCCTGCGGCGGGTCCGTACATGCACGAACAGACAGGTAAGTGGCTTGGCGTCCTTGTCGCTCTCGTCATGATCTGGGTGGCAGCCTGGCGGTATCCGATTGCTTACGCGGCGCCTGCCGAGGCGAAACGCAGAGCGCCCGCAACGAAGGGCAAGACCAGGCCGGCCACCGAGGGCGATTCCAAGGCCGACCCTGCCGCACGGCTGAAGAACCCCCGGCGGGTCATCGAACTCCGGTTCGAGGGCCTGACCAACCAGTACGTCAATCACCTCAACAGCCCGGACTGGATTACGCGCGGCGTGGCGGTAATCAGCCTTTCCCGCATGCCCGTCGAGAAGGCCACCGAGGCGATCGTCCGCCGACTGCAGGACGAGAAGAAGCCGGTCGGGCAACTGGTTGCCTGGCAGGCCATCCTCAGCCGGGCCGGCCTGCTTACCGAGGAACAGGTCCGCGTGTGGAAAACCGTCACGGCCAAGATGATCGCGAAGAATCTGTTCCACGGCGACCTGCGGATCGGTCTGCTCGAGATGCTCAGCGCCTCGCCCGCCACCCGCGACGGCCGCAAGTACTTTATGAACCTGTTCCGCCGGACGAGCAGCCTCGACTCGTCCGACATTCCGACCCTGATCGCTATGGGCCACGCCCTGCGGGCGTGGGGCGACGGCGAACTCGTCGAGCAACTACTGCGGGTGTTGAGCGACCCGAGCACGGCCGTCCGGGCCGAACTCATCCTTCAGGCCGCGGGGGCGCCGGCGCCCTGGAACCGGACGCCGGACGCCGCCAAGGCCTACCGCGATTGGTGGCGCGAGGGACGACAGGCGTTCACCGCCGCCGCACCGGACGAGCAGGGCTGGAAAAAACTGGAGCCGCAGTTCATCGCCGCACCGGTGAACCTGGAGTCCGTGGACCTGACGGACAGGAAATGGCGCGACGAACTGGAACTCGGCAGGCTGGAGTTGCGGCAGTACGACTTTGCCATCGCCATCGATTGCAGCCGTTCGATGCGGCCGGAGATCGAACGCCTGAAACGCGACATGCGGGTCATGTTCTCCGCCTTCGGGCTGGTGGCAGTTGAACCGCGGGTAGGACTCACGCTCTTCTCGCCCGGCGGCATCGTCAAACAGTTCCCCCTGACGGGAGACCTCGGCCGGCTCATGGGTTACGTCGGCGCGGCGGACATCATGGGACCGGCAGGCGAGGAGGAGTGGGCCGGGGCACTGAAACAGACCATGACCGGCAGCAAGTGGGCGCCGCCGGGCAGGTACAGCCGCCGCACCATCGTGCTCATAAGCGACGAGCCTATCACCAAGCCGCAGGGAGACCTCGCGGTTCCGCTGGCGCAACTCGGCGCCAAGGCGGGCTTTCGCATCTACGGCGTCATGATACGCCCGCTCCAGGGGACCAAGAACAACCCACTCGCCGTGCCCTTCGACCGCACGGCCTCCGCTGCGGACGCTGCAGGCCCCGGTTCGAGGCAGGGCAGGCGTGCCGGGCAGAACCGCGCGGGACAAGGCAGAGGCAAAACCGGGTGGGCCTACTACGATACGATCGCCTCGGCAACCGGCGGACGGGCCATCGAGGTCAGGGTTCCCCAGGGTGGACTTGGCCTGGGTCTGCCTCCACAGGCGGATGGAAAGAGTTCGGGGCGCGACCGGACCAAGAAGGGCAAAGGCAAGGAAAAGCCCGGCACGAAAGGCGCCAAGGCGACCAGCCCGGTGGCGTTTGCCCCCATCTACTCGGGCGGCGGCCCCACCAACCGCGTCCTGACGATGGTCCTCGTTGACGCCATCAACCCGCAGTATGCCGACCGCATCGAACCGTTCGTCAAAATCCTGGTCGCCTACTGCCAGCAGGCCGCCAACCGCATCCCCGAACGCCGCACCTGGGGCCCGCCCGACAAGATGGAACCCAACCGCAAGTGACGCACCTCTCCGAAAAAGGTACCTGGTACCTTTTTGTCATTTCGGCGTTCTTGTGCCAGAAATGGCGTTTTGGCATAAAAGGTACCAGGTACCTTTTTTGTCAACGCGGCCCGGTTGCGGCGGTGGCCGCTTTTTCCGAATAAACTCCGCGCCGGGTCGGTATAGTGTGGCGGCGAGCGGGCGGCAGGTAGAGCATGAACGAGAACGAAACGGCGCTGCTCGAACGGTGTCAGGCAGGCGAGAAAGACGCCTTCGGGCCGATCGTCAAGAAGTACGCCGGCCGCGCCTCCGGCACCGCATGCCTGCTGCTCGGGTGCCCCCACGAGGCCCGCGACGCTTCCCAGGAAGCCTTCGTCCGCGCCTGGCGGAACATCCACCGGTTCAACACCTCCTCGCCGTTCTATCCGTGGTACTCGGCCATCCTGCGGAACGTGTGCAAGAGCCGCCTCCGCCGCCGCGCACGCCGCCGGACGGTCGCCCTGGCCGACGGTCACGGCGACTCATCCAGCGACAGCGACCCCGTCCTTTTGGCCGAGCGAAACGAGCGTCGCGACGCCCTGTGGCGCGGCGTCATGAAACTCTCGGACCCGTTTCGCGAGATCATCCTCATGAAGCATTTCCAGGAGATGGCATACAAGGAAATCGCCGCCGCGCTCGGTATCCCCATCGGCACGGTCATGTCGCGGCTGCACAGCGCGCGCCGGGCCCTGCGCGAGACGTTGGCAGGAGAAGGGTCATGAGTTGTAACGAGTTTAATGGGATGGCCGGCGCCTATCTCGACGGCGAACTGCCGGACGAGGAGCGGCGACGTTTCGAGGAGCACCTCGCCTCGTGCGACGCCTGCCGAACGGAACTGGCCGAACTTCGACGCCTGACGGAGGACCTGAACATGATGCGGTTCAAAGAACCCGGCGATGAAGAACTACAGCGGTACTGGGCCGGCGTGTACAACCGCCTGGAGCGCGGCATCGGGTGGATACTGCTCTCGGCCGGCGCCATCCTCACGCTCTGCTACGGCGCGTTCAAGATCATCGAAGAGATGATCCGCAACCCGACCGTCTCGGTCATCCTGAAGGTCGGCGTCTGTGCCCTCATCGCCGGACTGGTCGTCCTGTTCGTCTCGCTCCTCAGGGAGCGGCTCGTCGTCCGCAAGGTGGACCGGTACTCCAGGGAGGTCGAACGATGATCCTCGTCACCACACCCACGGTGCCCGGCAAGACGATCAAGGAGACGCTGGGCCTGGTGCGCGGCAACACGATCCGGGCCCGGCACATCGGCCAGGATATCAAGGCGGCGTTTCGGAACCTGATAGGCGGCGAGGTCGTCGAATACACCAAATTGATGGCCGAGTCGCGCGAGCAGGCCATCGACCGCCTGGTCGCCGCCGCTCAAGAACTCAACGCCGACGCCGTCGTCAGCCTGCGGTTCACCACGTCGATGATCATGGGCGGCGCGGCCGAACTCTTGGCGTACGGCACGGCCGTCGTTCTAGAATAGCGAATCGCCGGTTGTTGCGCGGCGGGTCTCCCGACCGGCCGCGCCAAAGCGAACGGTTCGCTCTTGTTCCGGCTTGCCGGTGGTGGGATAATGGTGATATGGGCGTCTCACCGGTTCGCGCCGCCTGGGCGCGACAGGATGCCTGGAAGAACGCACCCATGCAGACGCCAGAAGGGGGATCGTCATGAGCATCGCACGAATGGGACTGTTCGCCGTATTAGGCGTGGCCCTGGTGCTGGCCGGTTGCGAATCGCCGCCCGCCCCGCCGCCGCCCGCCCCTGCCGTCTCGCCGGCGCTTCGCAAGGCGCTCCTTGAAATGGTAGCGCAGGCGCCGGCCGATGCCGTCCTGGTCGGCACGTTCCGGAGCCCGCGGGCGCTCGTGGACAATCTGAACGCCTTTGCGGGTCCCGAACTCGCCACCTTGGCTGCCCTTCCGTTCAGCCTCTTGCCCCCCGGGGTCGGCGATCTGGAACAACCGGTCGGATGGACGGTCCTGATAGGGCCGGACGGCCCCGGCGTCGTCTTCCTGATGCATCTGAAAGATCGCGAGCGGCTGAAGGGCGAGACGGTTGAGGGCGGCATTCTCAAAATCAAGCCCGCCGTAGGGAGCGGACCCACGATCTTTGCGATGCGGACGGACAACTGGGTCGCCTTCTCCACCGGGCCGGCGGCCCTGAAGGCGTTCCAGGCGGCCGGGCCGCGCTTTGCCCCCGACGAACAGATGGCCGACCGCATCGCCGCCAACCTCGCCTGGCTGCGCGTCAACGCCAAGCCGCTTGCCGACATGGCCCTGCCCGAGATCCGGAGGGAGAAGGACCGGTTACAGAAAAAGCACACCGCCGAGACCCCGTCGAAGCAGGTCAAGTTGTTCGAGTGGCTCGAAGACCTGGTCCGGCAGATCGAGGATCTCGAAGTCGCTCTGGATGCCGACGGCGGCCACGGGGCGCTGCGCGTCGGCCTGACGCTGCGGCAGGACGCATCGCTCCTGGCGATTGCCAAGACCCTGGGGCCCATCGAAACCTATGAGGTGGCGCTGCCGACCACTGATCGGTTCCTCCTGGCCGCCTGGAGCCGCATCGACCAGGCCGAGGCGGGAACCCGGCTCAAGGCCTTCCTCGAGCCCGTTATGGACGCCGTGTTCGAGATGATGGAAAAGGCCATGGCCAACCAGGCGGCCGGCCAGGACGCCGCCCCGCCGCCCGCCGTCATGCAGCCGCTGAACAAAGCCATCAAACAGATGTGGGCCATGATCGACGAGCAGGGCAAGGTGCTCGGCGATCAGACCGCCGCCCTCATAGAGATTCCCGAGCCCCAACAGGGCGTTTACCGCATGACGCAGATCGTTGCCCTGAAGGACGGCGCGGCCTATCGCGCCTTGTTGAAAAAGAGCATGGAGACCGTCGACGGGTTCTACAAGGCCATCCTCGGGACGATTCCCAAGACGCCCGACGCACCCAAGATGGACATCGGGATCGAGTATCACGAGGCCGCCGAGACCATCGAGGGCCTCTCCGTGGACGTGATCCGCTTCAAGTTCGACATGACGCCGCCCGAGGACGCGCCGCCCGATAGCCCCCACGCCGCGTTCAAGGCGATGATCGACGGGATCTATGGTCCGGAGGGGCTGGTTATGCGCGTCGCCGTCTCTGGCAACCGTGCCGTCGTGACCCTCGGAGGAGCCGACGTCATGGCTCGGGCCATCAAGAACCTCCAAGCCGGGGATGCGGACCTGGCGAAGCAGGAGACGGTTCGCGCGGCCCTGGCACGCGTCCCAAGCGGCAGCGGCGCCGTTCTGCTCGTCTCGCTCCCCGCCTATGGATACCTCGTCGATGCGATGCTCGAGCGCGTGCTTCCCATGATGCTTCCGCCCGATGCGAAGCAGGGCTACGAGGAGGCGCTCCTGCCGCGCCTCGACGTTCCGACCATCGGCGAGCCGATGCTCGTGGCCGTCCGGGTCGATGACCGAACCGTCCGTCTCGATTTCGACGTGCCGGCTTCCGAACTGACGCGGACCATCCCGGTTATCCGGCATGGCCTTGCCCGTATGATGTTCTATGGGTTCCATGCGGCCATGGCCGGGTTCCATACGGCCATGGCCGGGCAGATGATGTCGCCGCCTGGCATTATGGACGCCCCGGCGCGCGAGGGGACCCAACCGCAAATGCGGCAGCCCCCCGCCGTGCCCCGGAGTGAGCCGCCGGGCGGACGCAGTGGTCCATGAAGAAGCAGCAGGAGATGATGCAGCCCGGCAAAACGGCGCCGGCGAAATAGGTTGCTGACGTTTCAACGCGCCGGTGCCGCTAGTGATGATGCAACGTCACTAGCCCCCGATGATGCAGCATGACTAGCCCCCGATGATGCAGCAATGACTAGCCTTGATGATACAACCTAACTAGCCCCCGATGATGCAGCAATGACTAGCCCCCGATGATGTAACGTAATTAGCCCCCGATGGTAATCGGGGGTGGCGTCACACCCATTGCCATGGGGGGCTGGTTATCGTATCAGCATCGCCGCCACCGCCTCGCTCACGTTCTCAACGCCGATACTCTCCATCTTGCCGTCCGCCGCGGCGATGACCCGCACGTGCTCGCCGCGCGGAGCCCAGATGCGCGGGTCCGTCGGGCCGAACAGCGCCACGGTCGGCGTGGTACGCCCGTCGCGCCGCCGCACGGCCGCCGCGATTTGGGTGATACCCGAATCATTTCCGAGATACGCGTCGGCCAGTGCCAGGAGGCCCGCGACGTCCACGAGCGCCAAGTCCGCGAGGACCGTGTCGCCGCTCGCAGGATGCGGCAGGGTCTCGCGTTCCTGTTCGGCCGGGCCGATGAGCCACACGATGCGGCGCTGCGTGTCGTCGCGAACGCGCCCGGCGATGGCCTCGAAACGATGCGGCGGCCAGTTCTTCGTCGTCGAGCCGCTGCCGGGATGGACGGCGACGAAACGCTCCCCCACGCCGCGCGACGCCAGCAGCGTGCGCGCCGCGTCTTCGGCCGTTTGCGGAAGGCGGATACACGGCGTCTCGCCTGGTGCATCCAGACCCAGGGCCTCACCGACTTGGCCCGCGATCCACGCCGCTGCGCTCCGCTGCCATCCCTCCGGCGGCAGAGGATCGACCGAGACCACCAGCCTGTCATTCCGACCGAGTCCCGGCGCAGTCGGGACGAGTGGAGGAATCTCGCTGTTGTCTGTGCTTCTGGCGGTGTCGAAAGGCGAGACCCCTCGGCTTCGCTCGGGGTGACAGGTGTGAGTGTGCCACGGCTCGGCGTGGCGATCCGTGCTCGTCTCCAGCCCCGCCGCCAGCGCTCCCTTCGTCAGCAGATCGACCACCAGGTCCGCACCGTCCAGGATGGGCAGGGCAGGGGCGTCTGCGGCATCACCCATCAGCCGCCACAGGCCGCACGTCTCCAGGTCCACGATTCTCTCGGCCGCCCCCGCCAGGACCGCGAGCGCCGCCCGCTCAGGCCGTGCGACCAGCGTGACCGCTGCGTGCGGCCAGGCGTCCCGCAGAGCGGCCATCGCCGGCAGCGCCTGCACCAGGTCGCCGATCGCCCCTGCATGGATGATGACGATATGCTTCATGCGCGTGTTAGCCGGGTGGCATGGCCACGCGCCGTTGCGTGGCCATGTGCTCCCTGGCGCCTCAAACTCACCGGCGTGCCTCGGCTATCCATCCCCCGCCGAGTATCCGGTCATCGCGATAGAACACGGCGGCCTGTCCGGGCGTGACGGCGGGCTGCGGCTCGTCGAACGTGACCTCGGCCCGGCCGTCGCTGTCGGCCGCCGCGTCGAGGTGCGTAATCCACGCCGGCGCCGCCGGATGACGATGACGAATCTGCACGTCCGCCCGAATCGGTTCGGCGGGCACCGTCTCGTGCCACACCACCTCCTCGGCCACCAGGCCCCGCGACCGCAGCGCCTCGGCCGGTCCCACGATCACCGCGGCGTCCTCGGCCTGTATCGCGACGACGTAACGCGGCTCGCCCAGCGCAATGCCGAGTCCGCGGCGCTGACCGATGGTGAAGTCCACGATCCCCTCATGCCGCCCGAGTTCGTTGCCCTCCAGGTCGAGGATCGGCCCGGGCCGAACGAGGTCCGGCCGACGCGCTCGTATGAGGCCGCCGACGCCGCGCTCCACGAAACAGATGTCCTGGCTCTCCGGCCGGTCGTGGACCGGCAGGCCGAGATCGCGGGCGATGCGGCGTGTCTCGTCCTTGGTCATTTCGCCGAGCGGCAGCCGCACGCGCTCCAGGCGGTCCGGGCCGACCGGAAAGAGGAAGTACGACTGGTCCTTCGCCCGGTCCAGGGCGCGTTTCAGGTGCCACTGCCCGGCTTCCCACTCGACGCGGGCGTAGTGGCCCGTCGCCACGCACCGTGCCCCCATCGCGTGGGCGTACTCGAAGAGGCGGCCGAACTTCAGGTCGCGGTTGCACAGGATGCACGGGTTGGGCGTGCGGCCGCGACCGTACTCGGCGCAGAAATGGTCGATCAGGCGGTCGAAATCCGCCGACAGGTCCAGTATCTCCAGCCCGATGTTCAACCGCTGGGCGACGCGCTGCGCGTCGGCGGCCGCGTCGGGCGCGATGCGTGCCGCGGCGCCCCTGCGAAGGAGTCTGCGACCGCCCGGGCCGCCGGCACCCGCTATGAACACGCCCAGCGGTTGGTATCCATGCTCCTTCAGCAGATACGCCGCCACCGACGAATCCACACCGCCCGACATCGCCACCACAACCTTCTCGCCGCTCATGGCCGCATTGTACCGGCTCGCTGCCGTCCGCGCCCAGTACGGGCCCGCATGGGGGAGGGGGGCGACGCGGCACGGCGGCTTCGTTCCATCAGCCTTGGAAACTGTTTCAAAGCCCGGTGTTCCGCTTGGTATACGTGGCCGTCATGGGAGTAAAGACGGTGCCATCGTCGGAGAAGGCGCGGATCTTCAGCGTGGTGCTCTTCGTGAAGGTCAGCGGTCCTTTGCAGAGCGTGGAGGACGGGGTTGGATCGCTGCCGTCGGTCGTGTAGCGGAGCGTGGTGGCTCGCATCAGGTTCTGGACATCGACCGTGACGGAGTCCTTGAAGTCGCAGCCGTGCGGCGTGAGATAGGCGAGGGTGTTGAACGTCCGTTTTCTCTTGCCGAGGACGAGCCGGACCGACCGGTTGCCCGCGCCCGTGAACCGAAAGGCGGCATAACCCTTCGGCGCCGGGCCGTCGGCCGCCGGATCGCTGGAGACGAGTTCCCGGTCTTCCAGCCAGGGGCGGATGAGCAAGGTTTGGAGAGGGCAGCCTTCCACGACGATTTTCTTCTCGACGCGCCCGTCGCGGACGGTGCGATCGATCTTCACCCTGGTCCACGTGGTTTTTCCGTTCAGGACGACGGGCGTGCAGGTCTCCACGTACCGCCAGGCGTCTGGCAGATGGTCGCTGACGGTAAACGCATTCTCGGGCACGGAGTAACGTATGCCCGCGAGCCGTTCGATCAAGAGCGGGATCATGGCGCCGTCCCAGTTGTAGTACATATCTCCCCACGGCTTGTAGGTGGGGTCCCAGCACTCCGGGGCGACGGGGAAGCCGTGGTCCTTGAGCATCCCGCGGATGTGGCCCAGCGTGCAGTAGATGGCCTCGGCGTTGCAGGCGCGGCGGAACATGCCCTCGACCGCCAGCCACGTGCTGATGGAGGAGACGGCGAAGACGCCGTTTTCCGGGCAGTCGGGCGGCCGGACGTCGAGCGGAACCGGCCCGAGGAACCCGGTCTCGGTGTTCATCACCCACCGCCGGACCATGTCCCGTGCCCAGTCATCCTGCATCTCGTTGGCCATGAGGACGGCCAGTTGCCAGATATCTTTCTTCCGGGGTCCGTCGGCGCCGGCGTAGGAATTGGGCGCCCGCCGCTCCCATGGATTCCGGAAGGTCTTGACCATGGCGGGCCTCATGGCCTTCCAGTGCGCCACGTCCTCGTCTTTGCCCAGTGTCGCCGCCATCTTGACGAGCGTGTCGAGGGCGTTGATCTCTATGCCAAAGCACCTCTGCGGGCCCGTCCAGTAGAGTTTTCGGTAGAGGTTCTCATAGACCTGCTTGAGGAACGTCCTGTCGCCCGACTGCTCGTACTGGCGCCAGGCGAACTCGACGGTGCCGACCAGGTTCATCCACACGCCGGGCGAATACCAGGCGACGCCGAAGTTGTCCGGCAGGGCGTTCCGCTCGTTCTTGAACGGCACCATGAACTTCCACGACAGGATGTTTCCGTGTCCGTAGGCCCACTTGTCGGCCACCCACGCCCCCATGGCGGTGTAGGCCCACGAGTCCCACAGGTGCAGCCCCATGAAGTTGTTGACGGCCGTCTGGGTGTGCGGATATTGCTCCCACCCCCTGCCGGTGTGCGTGAAGTACATGAAGTACAGAGACCACAGGTAATAGTACGTCTTGATTACTTTCTCGTCGGAGCACCGGAAGCAGGGGATCTGCCGGTTCAGCAGATCGTTGACGTACTTCGTTTTCGCCTCCAGGGCGGCTTGCGGGGCCGAGAGGAGTCGTTTCACGCGGGCCGACGCAGATGCATACTCATCGCCCATCGCCATCGCCAGGACGAGCGGCCTGCCGGGGGCGCACTCGAGCCGGAAGCGGTATGCCTGGCGGCCGTCGTCTTCCTTCCGGATGGTGTGCGATTCGGCGAAGTTCTGCGACGCCGAGAGGATGACGCTCAGCCCATCGTACATGAGGCGCCCTTCGACGGCGGGGCGGCCCCAGGCCGGCTTGGTCATGATCGTCCCGCCCTCGGTGACGTGGATGGCGTTGGCCTCGGGGTCGTATCTCGCCTTGGCCGTCGAGGTGCGGCTGAAACGGGTCTTCGGCGGGTCTCCGTCGTGCGCGGGGATGAAACCGGTGTTGATAAAACTGTGCCCGTCGAACTCCAGGACGACCGGTTTGCCGGCGGTGATGACGGCGCAGAGCACGTCGTCGGTGGAGATGAACTTGGTCTCTTCGATCCGGACGCCGCCGACTTCGTAGGTGCAGACCTGCCTGTCCGGGCGCCAGATCATCGTCTTCGGCTGCGGGTGGGGGCGCCGTTTGCCGCCGACGATCGCGGTGCCGTATGCGGCCCGGACCTTGCGCCAGAACTCCCATCCCCACTTGTCGTGGCCCGTGCCGCCCTGGCCGGTCACGATTCCGTGGCCGCGCGCCCGCCCGTCGCGGAACATCGGATGCGTGAACCCCAGCGTCTCGTGTTCTCGCGTCCGCCACTTCGTGTCCGACTGACCGCCCACATAATAGAGGTGGTTCCCCGCCAGGAACCCGTGCTGCTTGCCGGCGATATCCCGGGCAAGCATGTGGCAGTAGTCCGTGTATGGAGGGCGTGTCTCCGCGCGGCAGGAGGACAGAGGGGCGAGAACGAGCAGGAGGTACAGGAGTCTTTTCATTCCGCTTACCCGCGTTTCCGTATCACCAGGAGGTGAGGTGCCTGGCCTTTTCCAGGCGCTGGAGGGCGCCCTCGTGTGTCGTCAGGCGCTTCTGTCGTTCGGCCAGTTCCTTCTTGAGCCGTTCTTTCTCCTCGCCGGTGGGCGCCTTTGTGAGGCTCTGCCGCAGTTCTTCTATCTCTTTGGTGGCCCGCTTCCGGGAGGCGAGCAACTCTGCCTTTCTCGCGGCACGCATGTCGTCGATGTTCTCGGCATCGACCGCCTTGAGGTAAGCGGTGAGTTTCTTGTGGAGTTCCTCCGCCTTGGCGGGCATCGACGCCGACAGGTCGGTGCTCTCGCCGATGTCCTTCGCCAGGTTGAACAGCCGCGTCTCGCCCGTATTCAGGTTCTTGACCAACTTGAAATCGCCGAGCCGTATCGCGGACATCGGCAAGTTGCCGTACCAGGGGAAGTGGAAGATGAGCCCTTCCGCGGGTCGCTTGACTTCGCCTGCATTTCCCTTCTCGAATAAGGGCCGCAGGCTGCCGCCGTCGACTCCGTCGGGCAGGGGATTGGCGTTACCCACAAGATCGCTGATGGTGGGGAAGAAGTCCCACCCGGCGACAGGCACATCGCACTGGCAGCGGGCCTTGACGCCCGGGCCGCGAACCACGGTCGGCACGCGGATGCCGCCTTCCCACAGACTCGCTTTTCCGCCCTTCAGCGGGGCGCTGCCCTTGAACCCGCCGCCGTTGTCGGACGTGAAGATGACGTACGTGCTCGCCGCGATGCCCAATTCGTCGATCGCCTCCAGCAGCATTCCCAGGCCCGTGTCCAGGTTCTCGATCATGGCGGCATAGAGAAGCGTCCAGGCGTTTCGAGGCGGGGGTGGGTTGTCATAATCTTTCTGCGTGCATTTCTTCCCCCGAGGAAGGGCCCTGTACTTCTCGATGGTCTCCTTGAGCGCGGCATGCTGCACGTGAATCGCGTAATGCGAGACCTGCATGAAGAACGGCCGCTGCGCCCGGGCGCACCGTGCCATGAACGCCGTGGCGCGTTTCGTGAGGCTGAGGCACGGAGGTGTCGGTCCAGCCCTGGTCGTCGCTCAGGGAAAGGATGATGTTGGGCTTCTTCGCGGCTGCCGCACGGACGATTCGCGGCGCCGCAATCGCCGCCGCAACCGGCGCCGCCATCCTGAGCAGTGCCCGGCGCGTAGAGCGGTGGTTCGTCGTCATCATGTGCCAAAGCACCTCCAGTTGGCTGCCCTGGTCGCCGAAGGTCGTGCCGCCGCGCCCGGCGCAATCGCCGCGGCTGACAGGTGTTGCGCGTGAGGCTCACGCCGTCGATCTTGCGGCCGGGCCTGTTCCTGGAGGCTATCGGCATTTTGGCGGCGTGGCAACCCAATTCGGGCTGCGTGCGCGGCTGCCCCGGACGGGGCGGAAAAGGACGCCTCTGGTCGTGTCAAACCGGCGGTGGCTGCCCGGGACGGCCGTTTTCGGCCCAACTCGCTTGACGAGCCGCGATTTTGGAGTATACTATCGGTGCAGGGAATAGACGGGCCATGACTGTTCGGAGGGGACCGAGCGGCATGGTCCGTTTTTGCGTAGGTACAATCCGGCTGGATTGCGTCAAGGGCGATTTCCGGGGGAGTGGCCCGCCGGAGGTCGCCCTCTTTCTATGGACTTGAGGATGGAACGGTAGGGGTAGGTTATGTCACGATTGCGGTGCAAGAGATCGGTTGTCCTGGCGGCTTTTGCGGTGGTGGCGGTTTGGGGCGCTCCACTGCGGGCCCAGCAGATTGAAGCGTCGCCGGTCAGCCATGCGGCGCCCTTTGCCGTCGGGCAAGACATCGGCAGCAAAGGCGGCGGCGGTGGCGGCGGCGCCGTGGGCGCACCGGCCAGTTTCAGCCTCCTGCCCTACTACGTCACGCCCGTCAAGAACCAGGTCTCGTGCGGCTCGTGCTGGGCGTTCGCCTGTTACGGCGCGATGGAGAGCAACCTCCTGGTGCAGGGCGGCGCCCAACAGGACTTCTCCGAGAACCACCTCAAGAACTACCACGGCTTCGACTTCGCCCCGTGCGCGGGCGGCAACACCTGGATGCACACGGCCTACCTCAGTCGCCTCGACGGGCCGGTCGGCGAGGCCGACGACCCCTATCACGGCTGGGACGACCGCCCCTCGCCGGGCGGGCCGAGGCAAGCGTTCCTGCGGCGCAGCGTCTATCGCCGCACGCCGGGCGACATCAAGGACGCGGTCACGAACCGCGGCGCCCTCTACACCCACATGTGCTGGGACCAGGCCTCCTACAATAGCGCGGCCTACACCTACCTTTACACGGGCGGCGATTCGGTCAATCACGCCGTGGCCATCGTGGGCTGGGACGACAACAAGGCGGTCCCCGGCGCGGGCGCCGCCGGCGCGTGGGAGGCCCGCAACAGTTGGGGCGCCGGCTTCGGCGACGGCGGGTACTTCTGGATCTCCTATGAGGACACCAAGGCGTGCAAGTTCGCCGCGTCGTTCGAGTCGGAGCAGGCCGACGTCGCCCAGCGCTGCTATTCGTACGACTACTACGGCGACGTGAGTGAGCTCAACTGCCCGTACGCCTACAACCGGTTCACGGCGACGCAGGACGAGGAGTTGGCCGCCGTCGGTTTCTACGTCGGAGAGGACAACGCCACCTACACCGTCGAGGTCTACGACACGGTGGACGAAAACGACCTGCCGATCGATCTGCTGGCGTCCAAGACCGGCTCGCTCCTGGAGGGCTTCCATGCCGTTGACCTGGACTCGCTTGTCGAGATCGACGCCGGCGACGACTTCATCGTGTCGCTGCATATCGAGGACGGCGGTGAGTGGCCGCTGGCGTTCGACTGGGCCGAGATAGGATACAGCAGCGGGTGCACGGCCAACCCCGGGGAGAGTTTCTACAGTTTCGACGGCGTGGGCTGGACCGACCTCACCACGTTCGACAATACCGCGAACTTCTGCATCAAGGCCTACACGATTCCCGAGCCTGTGACGCTGCTGCTCCTCGGCCTGGGCGGGTTGGGCGTGCTCGTTCGCCGCCGCAGGTGAGAGTTCGTTTCAGGGCAAGGGACGAATACGTGTGCCACGGCCGGCTTGCCCGGCCGTGTTTTTTGGGGCGGTGTCACCGAACCCGGACAACTGCCTGCCGGCGGGCCGGAGCGTGCCCCGGCGTACGGGTTTCCCGAACGCGCCGTGCAGGATGTGGCCGGAAAGCCATCTCTCCGCGCGGGGACCGCGCCGGATAACGTTGTAGTACTCTCCGAAAGAGCCTACTTCCGCTTGGCCGGTCGGGCGCTTCTGCGCAGCGCCTGGTCCAGGTCCGCGATGATGTCGTCGGCGTCTTCGACGCCGAGGGCCAGGCGGATCAGACTGTCGGTGATGCCCAGTTCGTACCGCGCCCGGCGCGTCTCGCGGTAATACGTGATGGTGGCCGGATGCGTGATGAGCGTCTCGACGCCGCCAAAACTCGGCGCGATGAAGCACAACTTGAGCGAATCGAGGAACCGTTTCGCCATCGCCAGGCCACCCTTGATGTCGAACGTTACCACGCCGCCGTACCCGTCCATCTGGGCCTTCGCGATGGCGTGGTGCCGGTGGCTCTCCAGGCCCGGGTAATAGACCTTCTTGACGAGCGGGTGCCCTTCGAGGAACCGCGCGACCTCCATGGCCGAGGCGTTCTGGCGCTGGACGCGCAGGGCGAACGTCTTGAGGCCCCGCACCAGCAGGTAACAGCAGTGCGGATCGATGACGCCGCCGAACCCCTTGTGCAGGGCCCGGATCTCGCCGATCAAGCCGGCCCGGCCGAGCACCGCGCCGCCAAGGATGTCGTTGTGCCCCGCCAGGTACTTCGTGCAGGAGTGGATCACCAGGTCCACGCCCCACTCCAGCGGCCGCTGGTTCAGCGGCGTGGCGAACGTCGAGTCGATTACCGTCAGGACCTTGTGCTTGCGGGCGATCTTCTTCAGTTTCGCCAGGTCGAAGATGTTCAGGTACGGATTCGTCGGCGACTCCGAGAAGATAAACCGCGTGTTCCTGCGGACCGCCCGCTCCAGGGCTCCGTAGTCGCCGAAGGGAATAATCGTGCATCCGATGCCGAACCGCTGAAGGTACTGGGAGCAGAACTCCAGCGTCCGCTTGTACGCGTCGTCGGTGATGACCAGGTGGTCGCCGCTCCTGACGAGCGTGAGGATCGTCGTCGTGATCGCGCTCATGCCGGAGGTGAACAGGACGCCGTCCTCGGCCCCCTCCAGTTCCGCCAGCCGCCGCTGGGCCACCAGTTCCGTCGGGTTGCCGTACCGGCCGTACTCGAACCGGGCCTTGCCGTGCTTGGTGTAGGCCTCGACCTCCTTGGAGTCCTTGAAGACGTAGGTAGAGGTCTGAACGATGGGCGTCGTGATGGAATCGGCGTACCGCTCGCGGTCTTCGCCGGCGTGAATCGCGCGCGTGGACATACCCTGCTTGTCTCCCCGGTCCCGGCGCGCCGGGAGCCGTGGAGAGCGGCGGCGTTTCGGTTTTCGCGTCTGGCTCATGGCTGCTCCATTGTCTCCGGCGCCCGATGCCGGACGTCTCAGGTTACCCGTCTCCGCCGCCCGCGTCAACGATTCCGCCGGGCGCCAAGAAACGCCGCGCGGCAACGATTTCTGGCATGGGACGATTACCTGCGGCTTGGCCGTAGCGCCGGGGGTTATCCCCGGCGCATCCTGGCCGGCGCCGCCGCCAACGGCCGCCGGGGATAAACCCCGGCGCTACGGCTGTTCGGAAACACTTACCGCCATCCCGCGCGGCGGGTCTCCCGACCCGCCGCGCAACGGCGAAAACGGGCTTTCGAGCGCGGTGGGTCAGGAGACCCACCGCGCGAAAGGGCTAAGTGGCGCTGTAGTGTTAAGCCTACTGCGGCCAGACGGACTTGCACTCCCAGACCGTCAGCGAATCGACATTCGCCTCGCCGCCGGTGGCCAGCGTCAACAGCGACGTCTTTTGCGGGTCGATCGGCAGCGAGAAAGACATCACGACCTGCCCGCCGTTGGCGAAGACCTCGATGCTTGCCACGCGGCCAACCTCGTGAGATAATACGGCTGCCGGGCGAGCGCCGCGTCGTGGCGGCCGCGAGCGCCTGAAGCGGCAGGCAGCCAAGCGGCGACGTTCGGCTTTCGCCGGAGTACGAACCGGCATTGGCCATACGGCGAGGAGAGTTGTTCCGGTGCTTGACGTTTTCACGAAAGGAGAACTGTTATGCGGATGCACCGTCGGGCATTTCTGAAGGCCATCGGAGCGGCAGTGTGTGTGGCCGCCGTCAAGCGGGTCGCAGGCGCGCCCGCTTCCACCGCCAGGCCCAACATCATCTTGTGCATGGCCGACGACCAGGGCTGGGGCGACATGGCCTACAACGGGCACCCGGTGCTCAAGACCCCCCACTTCGACCGGATGGCGGCCGAGGCGCTCCGGTTCGACCGCTTCTACGCGGCCGCACCCGTCTGTTCGCCGACCCGCGGCAGCGTCATGACCGGCCGGCACCCCAACCGGTTCGGATGCTTCAAGTGGGGCCGCACGCTTCGGCCGCAGGAGATCACCGTCGCCGAAACCCTGAAGTCTGCCGGTTACGTGACCGGCCACTTCGGCAAGTGGCATCTCGGGCCCGTCCGCAAGGGCAGCCCGCTCAACCCGGGAGGTAGCGGCTTTGACGAGTGGCTGTCCGCCCCGAACTTCTTCGACAACGACCCCATCCTCAGCCGCGAGGGCAAGGCCGTCCAGACCCGCGGCGAGAGCAGCATGGTAACCGTCGACGCGGCCATCGAGTTCATCCGCAAGCACGCCAGGTCGCCCCGGCCGTTCCTGGCGGTCGTCTGGTTCGGCTCGCCGCACGGCCCGCACCGGGCCGCCGAGCAGGACCGGGCGCTCTATGCCGACCAGCCGAAAAACAACCAGGACTGGCTCGGCGAGATCACCGGCATCGACCGGGCCTTCGGCAAACTCCGAGGTGAACTCCGCACACTCGGCATCCACGACAACACCATCCTGTGGTACACGAGCGACAACGGCGGCTTGAAGACCGAGTCCTCGGGCGGCCGCGGGAAGAAGGGCCAAATCTACGAGGGCGGCCTGCGCGTGCCCGCCATCCTCGAGTGGCCCGCACGCTTCCCGGGCCACCGGGCCACCGACGTCCCCTGCGTCACATCCGACATCTACCCCACCCTCCTGGAACTGGTTGGCGCGGCGCCGAAGAACCAGATGCCGCTCGACGGCATCAGCCTCGTGCCGCTGCTCCGGGGCCGCATGAAACAACGCCCGAAACCCATCGGCTTCTGGCAGCACCCCACCGGCGGCCGCAGCACGCCCAGCGCCAAACTGATGGCCGAACTCCTCCAGGCACAGCAGGCCGGCCGCCAGGTCGACCCGCACACCTTCGGCGCCGACGCCGGCAAGGTCACGCAGCAGTACCCGCTCGACGCGTTCCCTGGCCATGCGGCCTGGCTGGATTGGCCGTGGAAACTCCATCGCATGGAGAAGGGCGGCAAGGTCCGGACGGAACTCTACAACCTGGCCCACGACCCCGCCGAGAAGAACGACCTGGCCGCCGAGCAGGCCGACCGCGCCAAGGCCATGCGGGCGGACCTTCAGGTCTGGCAGAAGAGCGTCGTCCGCAGTCTCAACGGCGAGGATTACACCTGATGCCGGAGCGTCGGTTTCCCCGTGCCGTCAGGCACGTTTGCACTCTAGCGTTCTGTCCCACGTGAAACGGTGGGTGCCACTGGCGGCTTGTCCGCCAGTGCCTT
>CAYVAM010000007.1:0-48299 GCA_964449275.1 uncultured Anaerolineales bacterium | reverse complement strand
GGCTAACGGGCGTGGCGCCTGGTTAGCCGCCGAGTTTACTCGGCGCGCCGGCTAACGGGCGTGGCGCCTGGTTAGCCGCCGAGTTTACTCGGCGCGCTGTTACGTATCGAGCATCTCGACAAACGCTTCGAGGCGCGTGCGGCTGCGGCCGTCGAGCGGCAGGGGCCGGTCGAACTCCAGTGTCACTATCGGCACATCCACCGCCTCCCGCAGAAGGCGATCCTGGATGTGCCGGAAACAGAAACTCTGCACGTAGTGCACCAGGCCGTCCAGCCGCCGCTCGCCGACCGCCCGGCGGATGTCCTCGATGCGGCCGTCCGTGCCGTACGGATACGTGTAAGCGGCGTACTGCTCGATGAGGTCGGCCGCCTCGGTCGGCATACTGAACTGCCGCTGGAACTCGTTGAACACGACCCGTGCGTCGAGGTCCTCCAGAAACGCATACAACCCGGAGCAGACAGGCGGGATGCCGAGATACCCCAGACGGTACCGGGAGACGAGCGGCGTGCGGGCGCGGACTTCTTCGAGGAACGCCTCGGCCCGGCGGGCGTAGTCGGCCACGCCGCCGCCGAAATCGCTCGACCCGACGAGCCACAGGTGGTTCTCTTCGCCCGCGACCTTGTCGTCCTGCCACGTGAGACGGTCGATCTCGGCCAGCGTCCGCCGGACGCCGGCGAGGCGTTCGCGCTCGGCCTCGGCCGCGTCGCGCGTCGTGCCGAGGCGCGCTGCCAGGTCGTCGATGGCGGCAGCCAGCGCGGACTCGTCCTTCGGATACGGATAGTTGAAGTCGATGACCTCAACGCCTTCCGACGCCAGTATCTCCATCAGGGCGTGCGTGTTCGAGCAGTCGCCTTGCGCCACGCCGATGACGCGCCGGATGCCCAGCCGCCGGACCGTCGCGTAGATGCCCTTAATCCACGCGCAGCAGTTGATGGGGAAACTGCGGTGCTCGGCCTCGGCCACCAGCGCCGTCGGGTCCTCCGACGCGATGAACACGTTGTTCAGATCCAGCGGCGTCGCCCCGGCCGCCAGCAGCACCTCCACCGGCACGGTGGCCGTCAGACCGATCGTGCTGGAGTCCACGGCACGCATCGGGGTAAGTCTATCGGCGGGCGAGGGTGATTGCAATCAAACCCCATATCGGGGGTGGCATGGCCACGCTGGCGTGGCCATGTTGGGCACCTCGGCGTGCTGAAGCGCATGGCCACGCCAGCGTGGCCGTGCCACCCGGCGATTCGCTCACGGTTTCGGCCGCAGCAGGAGGTCGGCGTAGAGGGCGGCCGTCCAGTTGAAGTCGGTGATGACAGGCGTCGGCGTGGCGGCGGCCTCGTCGCCTTTTCGCGCGAGTTCCGAGGGCGGCGTCTCGTTGTCGGGGTCGTAGAACTCGGAGAACGTGCCCGTCTTGTGATACCACGTCTCGATGAGTTCAAGAGTCCTGGTCCGGAGTTCGGCCGCCTCCTTCGTCCAGCCGCGCCGCCGCAGCCCCTCAATCATCAGGTAGTTGATGTTGATCCAGACCGGCCCGCGCCACATGTCTTTCTTGAACTTCGGATCGTCCCGGGCGACGGTCGTCACGCCGGCGGGGGCCCAGAACTTCTCGCTCAGCAGGTGCTTCTTGACGTGGGCGGCCTGGGCGTCGTCGGCAACGCCCGACCAGATGGGCAGCAACCCCGCGTAGGTCCAGGTGTCGAGCCACTCGCCGTCGGGTTTGCGGTCGAAGAAGAATCTGCGTTCCGGATGCCAGAGGCGTTTACGTGCTGCGGCCGTAATTGCCTGGGCCCGCGTGCCCCAGGTTTTCGCCAGTTCACGGTACCCCAGCCGCTGGGCCATGGTCTGGAGGGTGCGGCACTCGTTGGCCAGATAGCAGGAGAGGTCGATGGCGGCGAAGTCGCTGCCGCCGTCGAACCGCGGCGAGTTCTCGGCCCCCGATTCGGCGGCCGACTTCCAGAAATAGAGCGGTTCGCCGTACTCAAGCGCCTTGCGGGACGGCGGTTCCCCACCCAGGCGGCGTTTCTTCATGAACCACGTCGTCTGCTTCTGAGCGGCGTCGAACGACCGTTTCAGGAACTCGTCGTCTCGCATCTTGTCCAGGGCGTAGACCTGCCACGCCGCCCAGCCCAGGATGGGCGGATGGGAACTCTCGTCCATCTGCCCGGGACCCATCCGCTGCGGAATGAAACCGTCCTGGCCCTGGAACAGGTACACCGCCTCGAGGGCCTCTTTCGCCAGTTTCAGGTCCAGGTGCATCAGACCCAGGCTGTGAAACGCCGAGTTCCACAAGCCCATGTACTGATGCGGCCAACGGCAGGGCGTCGTCCAGCGAACCATGATGGGCGGCTCGGGCGCGTAGAGGTTCACCTTCATGACCGAGAACGCTTTGGCCAGCGTCGTTGCGGGGCCCCGGCGGAGCCCCTCCGGCCCTTTGGGGGCCGTCGCAAAGAAGTCGAGCCGCGCCTCCACCAGCGACTTGATCGAGACCCTGAGCGCGACCGATGCGGCAGCGGCGGCGGCCGGCGCTCCGTTCGGATCGTATGCGAACGCGAAATGCGTGTTGTCGCCCACTTCGTTCCGCAGAAGCACCGCGCTCGTGTCGCCGCCCTCGAGGGCAACGCGTCCCCCTGACGGCAAGCGGCCCGCCACCACGCTCTGCGACACGAAACCGATCACCATCGGCAACTCGGCGCGCGGAACCCTCGCCACGAGCAGATCGTTCGACACCACCTGCCACCGCGGCGCCACGCCGCCCGGCAGGAAGATCCTCAGGATCGGGGTCCGCGGCAGATGGAACTTCAGCCCGATCCCGTCGCCCACCGTGCTCGCCACAATCGGCAACGTCGAACTCGTCTTGCCGTCGAGGCCGGAGAGAGCAAAAAGCACGCCCTCGCCGTACACATGCGGCACGTGCCGGCTCGGCCGCTCGCCCCTGGAAGCGGCGCCGGCCGCCTGCGGGCCCACCGCCAGGCCCATCACCCAAACACCTGTTGCAAGTACAGCCGCCGCCATCCTCGTCTGCATAACGGAAGTCCCCTGTTCCCCTTGTCCGAATATTATACGGTTGCCGCAAGTCTAACCACGGCGCACCGAGAGCGTAAGTTTAAGGTCCCACGTTCAAAGTCCAAAGCCAAAAACCACAAGGGGCCTAAGTGACGGCGATTCCGCGACTGCGGACCACCGACTTTTGGCTTTTCACCGCCGCTCGCTCCGCCTAACCTACACGATGGGAAGCGTAAGGGGACCGCCGATGAAACGCATTCTGACCATAACGGTCGCCGCTGCGGCTCTGGCGGCCCTATCCACAGAAGGCCCGGCTGCTGGGTCCCCCGGCGGTCGCGCCGCGATGTTCCGTGCCGATGCGGCCCACACCGGCCGGTACGACTCGCCGCCCATTCCGGAGATCCGCCGGCAGTTGTGGCGGTTCCAGACCGACGACAAGGTTGAATCGTCGCCCGCTGTGAGCGATGGCATGGTCTTTTTCGGGTGCAACGACGATCACCTGTACGCCGCCGACGCGCAGACCGGCGTCGAACGCTGGCGGTTCCGAACGAAGAAGGACATTTCCTCCTCTCCGGCCGTCGTCGGAGGCGTGGTGTACGTCGGGTGCGACGACGGGTACCTCTACGCCGTCGATGCCACCGCGGGTGTCGAGCGGTGGCAGTTCAAGGCCGACGGCGACATCAAGTCCTCGCCCGCCGTCGCGGGAGGGATCGTCTATTTCGGCAGCGACGACAAGAGCCTTTACGCCGTCGACGCCGCGACCGGCGTCGAACGGTGGCGCGTGACGGTAAGGAAAGGCATCAGGGCCAGCCCGGCCGTCGCCCAGGGGATGGTCTTTGTCGGAGACACCGGCGGGGATTTCTTCGCCGTGGACACCCAGACCGGCATCCAGCGGTGGGGATTCAAGGCCGACAAGGCCATCGAGAGTTCCGCCACCGTCGTCGACGGCACCGTTTACGTCGGCGACAACGGGGGGAACCTGTACGCCCTCGACGCCGCCACGGGCACGCAGCAGGGACTGTTCAAGGCCGACGACGACATCCGGTCCTCCCCCGCCTACGCCGACGGGCTGCTCTACGTCGGCAGCAACGACGACCACCTGTACGCGATTGACGTGGCCGCCGGCGAGATCGCGTGGCGGTTCCGGACCGAAGACGACATCCGCTCCTCGCCGGCCGTCGCGGGCGGCATGGTCTATGTCGGCAGCGAGGACGACCATCTTTACGCCCTCGACGCCAAGACGGGCGAACTCAAGTGGAAGTTCCGGACCGAGAAGGACATCCACTCCTCGCCCGCCGTGGCCGGCGGCGTGGTCTACATCGGCAGCCAGGACAAGCGCGTCTATGCGATCTCCGGGATGGAACCTGCGCCGCCGGAACCGCCGACACCCGAGCCGCCGACACCCGAGCCGCCGACACCCGAGCCGCCGACACCCAAGCCGCCGCCGCAGCCGAAGCCGCCGGAACCGTCGGAAAAGGAGTCCGACCCCACCGCGTGAGGCGCGGCGGCCCACGGTCAGCGCTTCACCTGGACCTGCCGAGGGGTCCGCGGCCATGGACCCGACACCGCCACGGTCGGGCACGCGGATTCGTTTGGCACTTGTCCGGCCGCATGGTATGATTCGCCCGGCGCCGCTTTCTGCGGAACGGCACGAGTTGAGGCGGGGGCATCCGATGATCCATTTCACTTGCGACATGTGCGGCAAGACGCTGCTGGCCGATGAGGACACGCGGTACGTCGTCAAGGTCGAGGTCTACGCCGCCTACGACCCGATGGAACTGACGAGCGAGGACCTCGAAGAAGACCGCACCGACGAGATCCAGGACCTCCTCGGCGAGATGGCCGACACGGACGCCGAGGACCTCGAGGACCAGGTCTACAAGACGTTCCGGTTCGACCTGTGCCCCGAGTGCCATGCGGCGTACCTGAAGGACCCGCTCGGGCGGACCACGCGTATGCGGGCGCGGTTCGGGCAGAACTGACGCACGGTTTTCGGGGCGCATCTGAGCCTGTTGCACAAACCGCGCGGCGGCCTTTCCCAGACCGCCGCGAGACGCCTTGAAGCACACGTGGTGGCCTGGGAAGGTCACCACGCGGAAGCCCACAAACCGCGCGGCGGCCTTCCCAGGCCGCCGCGAGACGCCTGAATCACACGTGGTGGCCTGGGAAGGCCACCACGCGGAAGCCAGGATGACTTGTGCAGCAGGCTCATCTGGAATGGAGTACGGTTTCCGATGGCCATGACGATTACCGAAAAGATCATTACCGCCCACGCCGGGCGCGAATCGGTCAGGCCGGGCGACTTCGTCTACGCCGACGTCGATATCGCCCTCGGCAACGACATCACGGCCCCCATCGCCATCAAGGAGTTGGAGGCGGCCGGCATCGAGACCGTCTGGGACCGCGAGCGCGTCGTCCTGGTGCCCGACCATTTTACGCCGAACAAAGACATCGCGAGCGCCGAACAGGCGAAGGTCCTCCGCGACTTCGCCCGCGCCCAGAACGTGACGCACTACTGGGAAGTCGGACAGGTCGGCATCGAGCACGCCCTGCTGCCCGAGCAGGGCGTCGTCGGGCCGGGCGACCTGGTCATCGGCGCCGACAGTCACACCTGCACGTACGGCGCCCTCGGCGCGTTTGCCACGGGCGTCGGTTCGACCGACCTGGCGGCCGTCATGGCCACCGGCAAGGTCTGGCTCCGCGTACCCGAATCGATCCGTTTCACATTCACGGGCGAGCGCGGCCGGTGGATCTCGGGCAAGGACCTTATTCTGCACACCATCGGCGAGATCGGCGTCTCGGGCGCGCTGTACCGGGCGATGGAGTTCACCGGGCCGGTCATCGAGTCGCTGCCGATGGACGACCGCCTCTCGATGTGCAACATGGCCGTTGAAGCGGGGGCCAAGAACGGCATCGTCCCGCCCGACCAAATCACGCGCGATTACGCCGAAGGCCGCCTCCAGCGCACCGCCGTCTACCACGCCGGCGACCCCGACGCCGCCTACGTCCAGACGTTCGAGTGGGACGTCACGAATCTGGAGCCGGTCGTCGCGTGTCCGAACCTGCCGGAGAACACGAGGCCCGTGTCGGAACTTGCCGACGTGCACCTCGACCAGGTCGTCATCGGCTCGTGCACGAACGGGCGGCTGAGCGACCTGGAGGTGGCGGCACGCATCCTCGACGGCAGCAAGGTCGCCAACGGCCTCCGCTGCCTTATCTTCCCGGCCACGCCGACGATCCAGCGCGAGGCGCTTGAGCGCGGCTGGCTGGCCGTGTTTATGGACGCCGGCGCCGTCGTCTCGCCACCGACGTGCGGCCCGTGCCTCGGCGGGCACATGGGCGTTCTGGCGGGGGGCGAGGTCGCGCTGGCCACCACCAACCGCAACTTCACCGGCCGCATGGGACATCCGGACAGCCAGGTGTACCTGTCGAGCCCGGCCGTTGCGGCCGCCAGCGCCGTCACCGGCCGCATTACGCATCCGGATGAGGTGGTCGGGTAACGCGGTCCGGCGCGAGTTCTGCGCGGTGGGTTTCCGCGCCCACCGCGCATCAGAGCGTCCGCGGCGGGTGCGGAGGCCCGCCGCGCACCGCAGAGGGGAATGCTGGGGGGCGCGTCCCATGCTTAACCTGAAAGAGGGCTGGCGGCAGTTGGCCGAGCATCTGCGGCGGCTGCTGGAGAGCCCCACGAGCGAATTGTCGCACTGGGGACGGCTGGCCGTCTACCAGATCCGTCTGTGGCGGTTCTGCGGACGCAAACTCGTGCGCGACCGCCTGCTGGTGGTGGCCGGCCACCTGACCTTCAAGACGCTCCTCGGCCTGATCCCCGCGCTGGTGCTGTTCCTGCTGGTCATCGACTTCTTCTCGCGAGGTCCGGAGGTGGGCGAGAAGGTCAAGGAGACCCTCTTCCAGGCCCTGAACATCACGGAGATTCGCCTCAGCGTCGGCGGCGAAGAGGTGGACCTGGTGCAGAAAATCGGGACGCTCGTCGAAGGGGCGCGCGGCCGCATGAACGCCGCCGCCGCCGTCGGCCTGGCCGCCCTCGTCCTGTTGGCGATGACCGTTCTGGGGACGTTCGATGCGGCCGTCAACGAGATCTGGCAGATTGCGAGGCGGCGATCGTTCTGGCGTCGGTTCGTCCTGTTCTGGCTCATCCTGACGCTCGGCCCGCTGGCCGCGGTCCTGGCGGTGTACGTGTCGGGATATCTGGATTCGCGGTCGCCGCTGTTGCCGCCGTGGCTCCAGGCAATCGGCGGAGTCGCCGTCTGGCTGGCGGCAGTGTGGTTCGTCCTGTTCGTCCTCTACAAACTGATTCCGAACGCGCCGGTCCGTTCGCGGGCGGCGCTGACGGGGGCCGTCGTGGCGGGCACGCTCTGGCATTTCCTCGCGAAAGCCGCCTTCGGGTACTACGTCGAGTACGCCGTCGGCTTCGGCCAGGTCTTCGGGAACCTGGCGGTGCTGCCGCTGTTCTTCATCTGGATTTACGTGACGTGGGCGTTCGTCCTGTTCGGTTGCGAACTTGCCTGCGTGGTTCACAATTACGAGAACCTTGCCCGGGCCGAGGCCCTGGAACGAGGGCGCGACCGTTTTCTGGCGGCCGATTTTGTGGGGCTGGTGGTGGCGGCCGTGTGCGGGCAGCGGTTTCGCGACGGTCTCGGCCCGACGCCCGTCGCGACGCTCACGAGCGCCACCGGCGTCGGCCGCGGAGACCTCGAGGAAGTGCTCACCCGGCTCGAGGCGGCCGGTCTCATCGCACGGACCGCCGCCGGGACCGACGCCCACGAGCCCGACCGCGCGGTCCTTCCCGCTCGCCGGTTCGGCGAATTGCCCGTCGGGGACGTGCTCCGCGCGGCGCGCGGACGGCTGCCGGTTCCCGCCGACGCCGTTCACCTGCCGCTGCACGAGGCGGTCCGCCAGGCCTACGAACGCGCCCGGGCCGGCGGCGACGATTCGGCCGGCGGCCCCACCGTCGCCGACGTCGTGGCGGGTCTCAAGCCGCCTTCACGCCTGGACGAGCCTTCGGGCGGTTAGCCGCCGGGTTTGCCCGGCGTGTCGGCGGGAATGCGGTCAGGAGCCTCGCGGCGGGTGGCACGGAAGCGGCGCAGCCGCGGCCGTGGGCTCGCCACATTGACCACGGTCACGCTGCGCGTGGCCGTGGCACCCCGCCCGGCGTGTCAAGGCGAGCGCCCTTCGCGGGGGGCTTCGCCAACCGTCCGATACGTGACAAACTCCTCGGCCGCCGTGCGGATCGCGACGAAGGTTTCGCGGCGGCCGTCGTCGAAGTCGCGGACCAGGTCCAGCCGGTACCGCATCCGGTAATCCCTGCGGACGGGTCCGAGCCACGCGGCCTTGGCCTCGAGTCCGTGGGGCGAATCTTGCCAGAATCGCATCGCGTCGGCGAGCGTGTCGTCCGGGCCGCGTCCGGCGGCAAAGTCGGCGGCGCCCGCCGGCCCGCGGTCCCGCTGCGGGTCCCACCGTTCAACGCGTTTGATCAGAGCGGGGCCCACGACGGGCAGTTCTTCCAGGACCTCGGCCATCCGGCTTCGCGACGTAAGGTTCGTGCCGACGACGATGCCGTCGACGTACGGCAGATCGGCGTGTTCGCCGCACAGGTAGAACGTGGCCCGTCGGGTGGGCCGGCCTGCGGCGTCAAGCCACTTGCTGTGCTGATGCCAAGCCACGTTGGTCTCGGCCGTGCCGCACGCCAGGCACACCTGCCGCACGATCGGCTCGTCGTTCTCGAACACGTCGGGTGCGAGCAGTGCCAACCGCTCGCGGAAGTCCCGGTCGTGGCCCGCCACGCAGGTGTCGCAGACCTTGATGTGAATCCACGGCCAGAACCCGATCATCGAGCGGTACTCCGGAATGGCCAGCCGCCGATGCAGCCGCTTCAGCCCCTGCCGCTCCTTGCAGATGTCGCACACGGCCATCCGCCGCTCCTCCTACGCCTTGCTCAGGAGCGACCAGCATAGTGGCGCGGGCGCTCTGCCTCAATGAGAAAGTGCTGCGCCCCAGTGGCCTTGACTAGCCGGCGTCGTGGCCTTGACTAACCGGGGCCAAGTAAGTCTTTTGCCATCGCTAGCCGCGAACGTAAGTGAGCGGAACTTCCGGCCTACGGAAACGTCTAAATCCACACCAGTTCAACGGCCTGAATTGCCGATATTCACCCAAGACGCGGCCCCTGCGTACGGACGCTACAATCGGTTTTCCCCTACCACGGATACCCCTGTCATGCCGACCCGCGATGGCGATCAAGGTTCGCGCTTCGTTTCCTATCTGCTCGGTTCGCTCCAGTCGGCCCTGCGCCGCCGGGCGGCCGTGGTGGCGGCCATGTGGGCGACGGCGGGTGCGCTTGCGGCCACCGCCGGTCTCCTGGCGGTCGATTGGGCCACGGCAGCGCCGGATTCCTCCCGGCCGGTCGTGTACGTGGCCGCCGGCGCGGCCGCGGTCGCGATCGTGGCGGGTGCAGCCTTCAGGGCGTGGCGGCGAAAACCGTCCCCGCTGTACGTGGCGCGGCTGATCGAGGCGCAGCGGCCGGACCTCAAGAACGCGCTGCTCACGTTTGCGGAATTCGTGCGCGACCCGTCGGCCGATCCGTCGATGACGGCTGCCGTCGGCCGCCGCGCCGCGACGATTCTCGCCCGTGACGTTCCCGCCCAATTCCTGCCGCCGCCGGGTATCCGCCGTCCGCTGGCCGCCGTCCTCGGCGCCGGTGCGATCGTCGGCCTGATGCTGTGGCTCGCCCAGGGCACGCGGGTTCGGCCGTGGATCGCGTCGGCCGAGGGAGGGCTCATGGGCGCCGACATCGTCCCGGTTCATCCGGGCCCGGACGTGCCGCGTCCTGTCCCGCTCGACCGGCCCGGGGCGAGTCCGTCCGGCGGCCACGAGCGCAGCGCGAAGAAAACAGCCGGCCGCAATCCGGCGGACGCAAACGAGGCGGCGAAGGCGCCCGCGCCACGGCCGTCGCGGACCCAGCGCGGAGGCGAAGCGGCAGCAGCCCAGGCGCTGGCGGCGGCGATTCGAGCCGATGCGAAGACGTTCGAGCGTCTGGCCGGCGCCCTTGCCGCGGGCGGCGCTTCCGACGTGCGGGGCGACGGCGCAGGCACCGGGACACCGCAGCATGACGGGCACGCTGTGCGCGGTGGCCCAGGAGACCCACCGCGCAACCATGACGACTCCGGCACCGATGCCGTCAAGGGCGCCGTTAGCCGCCGCCCTTCCCCGGCGCGCGCCGCTGACGGCGCCGAGCCACCGCCGGGCGCAGGCGGCGCGGCCGCACCACAAGGGGTTCGCCCGCACGCCGCAGGAGGCGCCGTGGGCACAAAGCCGCCGCGCAAAACGGTGGGCGATTCGCCGCTGCCCGACCGCGAACCGAGCAACGAGTTTCCCAAAAACGCCCTTGACGCGATGCGTCGCGCGAGGCGATTAATAAAGGAAGCCGACCGGCGGCTCCGGGAGGGAGAGGTCACGGACGCGTTCCTCGACCGGATGGGCGTTGGAAACGCCGAGTTTCGGCGGTTCGTCGTGGCGTGGCAGCGGAAGTTCGAGGCGGTGCCCGCCGGTCCTGCGGTCACGCCGCCGCCGCGCGAGGTGCGCTCCGCCACCGGCAAGATAGAAGGCGACGTGCTTCGGCCGGACGCCGGGAGCGAGGCCGCGCCGATCGTCGGCCCGGTGGACCTGGGGCCCGACGGCCGCAAGGGGTCGGTCCAGGGGGCGGCGTCGTGGGTCAGTCCGCGTCTGCGGCCGGCCGTGACGGCTTATTTCAGGGCGGTTGATCGGCTGACGGCCGAGCCCAGTGAGAAGGATCCGGCGAAATGAAGCCCGATGCGAAGCGCCGCGTGGACCTCGATGCCCTGGCCCGCGAAGCGGACCGCATCGTCAACCTTATCCTCCATACCAGCCTGCCCCGCGTGGACATCCGGATCGAGATCGAGAACTTCCGCGAGGCGTGCCTGCGCCGCTATCCGGATGGCGCCGAACTCTTCGACATGGTCTACGCGAGCCGGTTCCGACGGATCCTGGAGCAGTGGGGCAAGGACCGGCCCGACGCCAACGATGCGGTGGCCCGGTCGGCGTGGGATGAGTAGCAGCGCCCCTTCGAGCCGCCAGCGGTAGGTCGCGGTCACTTCCCGTGCCGTGGCACGTGCCAAGGTGCGGAACGTCCCCCGCCGCTCCCGCGGCGTGCTCGGACCGGTGCGGCGGCAGGCTCGGACGGGGCGGCGGCGGGCTCGGACTGGTGCGGCGGGCTCGGACTGGTGCGGCGGGCTCGGACTTGGCGCGACGGGCTGGTGCCGGGGGCGACGGGCTGGTGCCGGGCGCGGCGTGCTCGCCTTATCCCAGGTGCTCCGAGAGGAGCGACTCCTCGGCCTGCCTGGTCCATCGACCGTCGGGCGTGAGGTCCTCGACGGGCGTGAGCGGCATCTCGATCTGCGGGTAGACGACGATGCGGCCCGGGTAGGTGCCCTCGTGCGTGTGGTGGATGCCGTCCTTGACGGCGTCGATGCCGCCGACACAGGCGACGGAGTTGTTGGGGTCGATCTTGCCGGCTGCGGCGTCGTCGAGGGCGCGGCGGAGGGCGGTGATCGGCGACCCGCTCGTCGCCACGAACGTCCACTGGCCGTAGTGCATGTCGTTGAGGTTGAACCGCATCCAGGCCTCCTCGCGGCTCTCGAACCCGGCGAACATGTTGAGGTAGCCGTTCTTGGCGAGGTACTCCAGGGCCGCCTCGGCCGCCTTCGCCACGGGCGCCAGGACCAGGATGTCGTCGGCGCCGCCCTTGCCGAGGTACTTGTCGATGGACTCCTTCGTCAGGTCCACGACGGCCAGTTCCACGCCCTTTTCTTTGGCGAGCGGGCCGAGGCTACGGCTGACCTTTTCGATGCGGTCGGCCTTCATCTCGCTGACGATGATGCGTGCGGCCGCGTCCTGGATGCCCTTCTCGATGTGCATGAGCCCGAGCGGCCCGGCGCCGACGTACCACACCGTGCCGCCCGGTTTGACGCTCTGCGTCTCGCGGTGGTGGCTGTAGGCGTGATAGACGCAGGCCCACGGTTCGGCCAGGGCGGCCTGGGCGTAGCCGAGGCCCGGGTCGATCGGCAGCAGGTATCCGCCGCCGTAGATTTCGGGTCCGATGGTCTGGACCTGCTGGTCGGCGCCGCGGAGTTTGTAGCCGTAGGCGATGTTCTCGCCGTCGATGTAGATCTCGGCCTGTACGGCGTACCGCTCGCCCACGTGGTAGGTGTCTGCGAGCGCTTTGCCGACCTTGACGACGGTCATCGAGACCTCGTGGCCGGGGACGGTGGGCTCGGTCGCCAGGTCGCGTCCGCGCATGCGGGCATGGTTTTCGCCCTGGGAGATCATCTTACAGTCGCTGGCGCAGACGCCGACGGCGTCGATGCGCGTGAGGAGTTGATCGTCGGCCGGTTCGGGCACCGGCATCGCTTCGAGTGTGAGGTTCTCCAGGCCCGCACCGTAGAGGTTCCACGCGCGGCTGGTTTCCGGGATGCGGTACGAACCGGTGACGTTGCGGTAGTCGTCCAAGCAAGCCATGGCGGCAATCCTTTTTTCGCTAACATGTGAACGGGTAGGCGCCGGGCAAGCCCGGCGGCTAACTCATAGGCGTTGTCGGGCGCTCGTCTTGCCCGTTGTCGGTCTTGGGTTCGGCGGCCGGTTCTTCTTCGACGACATCTTCCTCCCACTCGTCCTCGATGGGGTCGCTGTCGTAGTGGGCCCATCGGATTTTCGGTCGGCCCATGGCGTCGGGCTCACGCTGTTCGGGCTTGTCTTTGGCCCTGGAGATGATGACGCGCGGGGGTCCGGAGCGCGGGCGGCGTTCGCGCCGTCCGCGCGACGGTCGGTCGGAGCGCGGCCGGGCCGGTCGGTCGGACCGCGGCCCTGAGCCCGTCCGGCGTCCGCGGCCGGGTTCTCGGTCTCCACGACGGGGCGTGCGGCGTTCGGTTGCGGCGGTCCGGGGCCGCTCGCCGTCCGTTGCGCGTGCGGCGGCGGGCTGCGGCTGGCGGCGTGGCTGGGCGGCAGGTTCGGCTGCGGCGTCCGGGGCCGGCCGAGCGGGCCTGGCCGGCGCGGCGCCCGCGGGCGCCTTCTGGTCTTTCGCTTGCCTCTCGCGTCGTCTGGGGGGCCTGTCGGCGATGAGGGTCAGGGCGATACGGTGCTTGTCGGCCTCGACCGAGACGATCCGCACGTCCACGACGTCGCCGACGTGCAGGAACTTCATGGGGTTCCGGACGTACCGGTGCGAGAACTGGCTGATGTGGATGAGTCCCTCCTCCTTCAGACCGATATCGACGAACGCCCCGAAGTCCACGACGTTGCGGACGGTTCCCTTGACCCACATGCCGGGCTGAAGGTCTTCGATCCGCCGCATCCTCCGGCGGAAGATCGGCCCGTGGTGCCGGCGGCGCGGGTCGGAGCCGGGCTGCTGGAGCGAGCCGACGATGTCGAGCAGCCTCAGCAGGGGAATCGCCAGTTCCTCGACCAGTGGCTCGATCGAGAGCGTCGACAGGACCTGTCTCAGCGCCCGTGTCTTCTCGCCGCCGGCCAAGTCATCCGGACGGTAACCGAGGTGTTCGAGCAGCCGCTCGGCGTCGGCGTATGCTTCGGGATGGATGCGTGTGGCGTCGAGGGGGTTGGGGCCGCGGACGCGGAGGAATCCAGCCGCCAGCAGGAACGTCTTCTCGTCCCAGCCGGGTAGGGCCTTGAGTTCGTCGCGGCAGGTGATGGGCGTCTCGGCCCGGCGTGCGACGAGGGCGGCGACTTGCTCGTCGCCGAGGCCGGGGACCCGCCGCAGCATCGGCGGCGAGGCGGCGCCCAAGTCGGCCCCGACGGCCGCCACGCACGACTCAATCGTTTCGTCGAGCGCCTGCTGGAGCCGCTGCTGGTTCACGTCGTGCTGGTACAGGCCGACGCCGATGGCGCGGGGGTCGATCTTGACGAGTTCCGCCAGTGGGTCCTGGAGTCGCCGGCCGATGCTGACGGTTGCCCGGATGGAAGCGTCGAGGTGGCCGAACTCCTCCTTCGCCAGACGGGAGTCGGCATAGGCGGCCGCGCCCGCTTCGCTGATAATCGCGTATCGGACGTCGAGCGATTGCTCGTGGATGAGTTCCGAGACGAGGGCCTCTACCTCGCGGCAGCCGGTGCCGTTGCCGATGGCGATGGTCTCGATCTGGTGCTGCCGGACGGCTTGGAGGATGGCGACCTTACCTTCGTCCATCTTTCTTTGGGGTTCGAGTGGGTAGATGATCGTTTCGCCGAGCAGTGCGCCGCCCGAGTCGAGCGTGGTCATTTTGCACCCGGTCCGATAGCCCGGCTGGATGGCGAGGATCCGGCGTCCGCGCACCGGCCGGGTCATCAGGAGACTTCGCAGATTGGCGACGAAGACCTCGATGGCGTGGCGTTCGGCCCGTTCGGTCAGGCATCGGCGGATGCCGCGTTCGACGGTCGGCAGAACCAGCCGCCGCAGCGCGTCGGCCAGGACGTCTTTCAGGAACGCCGCGAAGCGGTGGCCGGCCGGCATGGCGATCCCGAGCACGTGGTCCATGAGCGGCCCGGCGGGCGCGTCGATCGTAACCTTGAGGGCCTTGCTTCTTTCGCCGCGGTTGATGGCGAGGATGCGGTGCGGCGGGATGTGGGCGAGGGCCTCCGCAAACCGGAAGTAACTGCGAAACTCTGTGGCCTGCTTGACCCGCTGGCTGGCCTGCCGCGATCGCAGTGTGCCCTTTTCCCAGACGAACCGCCGGACCGCGCCGCGAAGCCGTGGGTCGTCGGCAACGCGTTCGGCCAGGATGTGAGCGGCTCCGGCCATCGCCTCTTCGGGCGATCGGACCTCGCGGTCCGGATGGACGAACTCGGCCGCCTTCTCTGCGAGGTCCGGCCCGTCGGGGGCGCCGGCCGAGGCGTAATCGGCCAGGGGGTCGAGGCCGCGCTGCCGCGCGGCCAGGCCGGCCGTCCGGCGTCTGGGTTGAAGCGGCCGCACCAGGTCCTCGAGCGTATCCGGATCATCGGTTTCGGCGACGGCGGCGGCCAGGTTATCGGTGAGGGCGCCCGCGTGCTCGGCAACGGCGAGGGCCTTGCGGCGGAGGCTTTCGAGGGCGGCGAGGTCGCGGCGGGTCTGCTCGATGCGGCGAATGGTTTTCTCGTCCGTCCCGCGGGTGGCCGCCTTGCGGTAATGGGCGATGAAAACGGGGCTGAGCCCGGCGTCGAGGAGTTCCAGAACCGGCAGGATACGCTCGCGGCTGATCTTGAGCCGCTGAGCCAGAGCCTCAGAGATGTCGGCAGGCATGGCCGGTACAACCTTTTTGCAGTGGGCAACGTGCGCCCAGGAAACGTTTGAGTGAGTATACACTCCGCGCCGGCAATGCCAAAGGGTTTTCCGCGCCGGCGGCGACAAGGCCCGCTTGCGACGGCTGTGGCGGCGGCCTACAATGGCGGGCACGCTAATGGGGGCGAACGCAATGGGTTCAGAACCGGCGAAGGGTCTCGTGGTCGTCAACACGGGCGACGGCAAGGGAAAGACGACCGCAGCCCTCGGCACGGCGATGCGGGCCGTCGGGCATGGGATGCGGGTGGCGTTCGTCCAGTTCATCAAGGCGGCTGCCGTGGGCGAACACGAGGCGGCCAAACGGCTGGCGCCGGAACTGGAAATCTTCCGAATGGGGCGCGGCTGGGTGTCGGCCGAGCCAGGACCCGACGACCTTCTGGCCGCACGCGAGGCCCTTGACTTCACACGGGCATGTCTGGGCGGGGGGCGGTACGCGATGGTTGTGGCTGACGAAGTGATCACGGCCGTCGGGCTGAATCTCCTGCGCCGTGACGAGGTCGAGTCGCTCCTGGCGGACCGTCCGGCCGAGGTGCACCTCGTTCTGACCGGCCGCGGCGCGTGGCAGAGCCTGACGGACGGAGCCGACCTGGTAACCGAGATGCACAGCGTCAAGCATCCGTACGAGGGCGGCGGCGGCGCGCAAGAAGGCATCGAACTCTAAGCGTGGTCAGGTAAGTTTTTTGCGGTTGATGCGCGGCGGGTCGGGAGTACCCACCGCGAACACAGTTTATGCCTGTTCGTTCAAAGCCGTTGCCGTTGACCGTTGAATCCGAAATCCGCAAGGCACGCGCTCCCCTTCGGGTCGCGGCTAAAAGGGCCGTTGCCGTTTGCCGTTACCCGGATTCAGGCTGTTCTCTGCGTTCTCTGCGTTCTCTGCGTTCTCTGCGTCCTCTGCGTTCAAAGCCGTTGCCGGTTTCGGCCATTTTGTTAGAACTCTAACAAAATCCGGACCCCACCCTCGATTTTGTTAGAACTCTAACAATTTTTCGCGCCTTTGTGGCCGTCGGGTCGGCCTGCCATTTTGGCAGGGGTGACTTACATCAATTTTGCCCGCCTCAAAACGCCTCAAAAAGCGATCAAAAAGGAGCAAAAAGGACGAAAAACGACGAAAAAGGACGAAAAAGGACGAAAACGGCGAAAGTTTTGCCTTACCTATCTTAACAAAAAACGGCCCAATCGCCCCTGGCGGCCCAAAAACGAAGATTTAGACTTCAAAAAGCCCGTTTTCGGGGGTCCCGGCGAGCGGCAATTTGACGTAAGTCTTATGGAGCAGGACGAATCCAAGCGGGCGGCGAGACCCAATCGAACGCGGAATGCGGAACGCGGAATGCGGAACGAACGGCCACGACAACGGCAAAACCCGTTCGACTCGTCCCGAGGCATCGGGACTCGCCCAGGATGACAGCATGGAAGCGGGCCGGGAGACCCGCCGCGCGGCAAGTGGACAGAACTCACCTGAACCCGCATCGAGCCCCCGCACGGCGGACCTCGCCGGTTGCCCTGGACCGGCCACAATCGTTTTCCCTGTCGGAAAGCCCTTTTCCCGCCAGGGAGATCGGTACAATCGGTATACTATGAGCAGTCTCTCCGGGGGTGGGCGCCATGGGCACGTTCGACGTTTTCGACCACACGGCCGACATCGGCCTGGAGGTGCGCGGCCGCGACCTGGCGGACCTCTTGGAGACGGCGGCCCGCGCCGCGTTCGAGCAGATGCTCGAAGACCTGCCCGATGAGGTGGAGGCCATCGAGCAGGTGCGCGCGGTCCCGATGGAAGGGTTTGAAGATGACGCGGGGGAACTCCTGGTCGTCTGGCTCCAGGAACTGTTGTACCGGTTCGAGACGGGCGGACTCGTGCCGCTGACATTCGACCTGGAGGTGTGCGGCCCGGGCGAGGTACGCGCGAGCGTCGGTTTCGGCCGCTTCGATCCCGATCGCCACCGCACGCGGCTCGACATCAAGGCCGTGACGTACCACGACCTCCAGGTGCACGAGGAGCCGGACGGCTCCTGGTCGGCGCGGTTCATTCTCGATGTGTAGGCGGGCGGGGCGACGGTTGAAGCGGCGCACCCGCTATGGCACATGTGGAAAAAGAGGGGCCACGGGGAGCCGAGAGCACATGCGCATCTTCGACCGCAAGTTCCACAAGCACGTCGGGCGGTACCTCTTTCAGTGCGCGCTGGCCACTGGGGCCATCCTGGTCATTCTGATGGTGCTCGACGTGATTACCCAGGCGGTCATCATCGCCTCACTGGGCGCCAGTTCCTTCATCGCCTTCACCATGCCGCACGCCAACGTCTCCCGGCCGCGGTACCTGGTCGGCGGGTACGTGTGCGGGATGGCCGCCGGCATCGCGATGAGTGCCGTCGGCAAGGCCGTGGGTAACCCGACCGTCGGCGAGTGGACGGTCCGCGGCGACGTGGTGTTCGGAGCGACTGCCGTCGGCCTGGCCATTTTCCTGATGGTGATCACCGACACCGAGCACCCGCCGGCCGCGGGGCTCGCCCTCGGCGTCGTCCTGGCCGAGTGGAACACGCTGGCCCTTGTCGTCCCCATCGTGGGCATCGTGGCCCTGTCAGTGGCGCGGCTGGGCATGAAACCGATCCTCATCAACCTCATCAACGTGCCGGAACGGGAGGCCAAGGATGAATCCGGGTAAGGCGTACCAGGGCCCGCTGGAGGCGGCCGGCGAGTGCCGCTACCGCATCCCGAAATCGCACAGGCCGGACATGCGGGTCGATGGCCTCATCTACGCCGACGAGCACCTGATCGAGAAGATCCGGGCCGACAACGCACCGGAGCAGGTCGCCAACGTCGCCACGCTGCCCGGCATCCAGAAGGCCAGTCTGGCCATGCCGGACATCCACTGGGGATATGGGTTCCCCATCGGGGGCGTGGCGGCCACCGACCCGGCCGAAGGCGGCGTCATCTCGCCCGGCGGCGTCGGGTACGACATCAATTGCGGCGTCCGCATGGTCCGCTCCGACCTGACGCTCGACGACGTAGCGCCGCGCATCGAGCAGATCGTGACCACGATCTTCCAGACGGTGCCGTGCGGCGTGGGCGTGGGCGGTCGCAAGGCGTTTGCCCCCCCGGAGATACGGAAACTCCTGCGCGAAGGCGCCGCGTACGTGGTCCGGCGCGGCGGGGGATGGGACGAGGACCTGGAGCACACCGAGGCTCGCGGCTGCCTTGACGGGGCCGACCCCGACGCTGTCTCGAAGCGGGCGCTGGAGCGCGGCAAGAAGCAGGTTGGCTCGCTGGGCGCGGGGAACCATTTCCTCGAGGTCCAGGTCGTGGACAAGGTGTTCGACCCGAAGACGGCCGAAGCGTTCGGCGTGGCCGAGGGCGGGATCACGTTCATGATTCACTGCGGCAGCCGCGGGTTCGGCCACCAGGTCTGCGACGATTTTCTGAAGACGATGCGCGGCGCTGCCCGCAAGTACGGGTTCGACCTGCCCGACCAGCAACTGTGCTGCGCACCGGTCGAGAGCGACGAAGGCCGCCTGTACCTGGGGGCCATGCGAGCCGCCGCCAACTACGCCTGGGCCAACCGGCAGGCCGTGATGGTCCTCGTGCGCGAGGCCGTCAGCCGCGTGTTCGGCAAGCCCCCCGAGCGGCTGGGCCTGCGCCTCGTCTACGACGTGGCGCACAACATTGCGAAGATCGAGACGCATACGGTGGACGGTCGCCGGCGCGAACTGTGCGTCCATCGGAAGGGTGCGACGCGGGCGTTCCCGGCAGGTCATCCGGAGGTGCCCGAAGCGTATCGCGACGTGGGCCAGCCCGTCCTCATCCCCGGCGACATGGGCCGCTACTCGTTCCTGCTGGTGGGTTTGCCGGCGGCGATGGACGAGACGTTCGGCTCCGTCTGTCACGGGGCGGGGCGTGCGATGTCGCGCACGCAGGCCCGGCGGACGGTGCGCGGCGAACAGGTCCGGCAGGACCTCGCCGCCAAGGGCATCATCGCGATGAGCCGCTCCTGGAAAGGACTGGCGGAGGAATACTCCGGCGCCTACAAGGACGTGGCGAACGTGGTGGATGTGGTTGAGCGGGCGGGCCTGGCGCGTCGCGTGTGCCGCCTGCGCCCGCTGGGGGTGGTCAAGGGATGAGCGCCGCAGGGGCGCAAGCCCGCCGCCGCATCGAGCCCGCTGCGGAAGCGGCGGGGTACTCAGGGCGGCACCGAGCCGTCCCCGCGCCGCCTACATCCCCAGCGTGCGGCCGTCGCCTCAGGTTTGGAGGAACTTGCTCGGCTCCGGCGTGTGGTGCGCCGGCGCCGGCAGATCCTCCGGTCGAAGGACGATCGTCGTGCCGCACAGCGCGCAGCGGATCGACCTCTCCTCGTGAACCTGGTCGAGCGTCAGGAGAAGTTCCGTACGGCAGTGGGGACACGCCAGGGGGACGAGAATGTTGAAGTGCTTTTGCATCCGGCCCCCTCCAACCAACGGAAATGCTTTAACCGAGTATACCGCCCCCGCGAGATGGGCGAAAGAACTTCTTGAAAAAGGTTGCCGCCGCGCCCATTATACGCAATCTTTTGGGGCAGGCGCACCATACCGATTGGCAGTAGGGCGCATGGCGAGGCGTCCGCCGTTGCGGCTGTGACGGAGGAGTACGCTGATGAGATTGCGTGATCTGATTGATGAGTCCGCCGTGAAGGTCGGCCTGGAGAGCCTCGACAAGGAAGAATGCTTCGAGGAGATGATCGACCTGCTGGTCCGGGCGGATCGCATCCCCGACCAGGCCGGCGCGCTGGAAGCGATCCGCCAGCGCGAGGCACAGGGCACCACCGGCATCGGCCAGGGCGTGGCGATCCCGCACGGCAAACATTCCTCGATATCGACTCTGACGGCGGCGATGGGCACGTCGGCCGACGGTCTCGAGTTTGATGCCGTCGACGGCGACCCGGTTCACGTCGTGTTTCTGCTTCTGGCCCGCGTGGATGATCCCGGGCCGCACATCCGGGCCCTGGCCGAGATCGCTCGCCTCGTCCAGACGCCCGGCTTCTACCGCAAACTGACCGAGGCCAAGACGGTTGCCGAGGCGCTCGATATCCTGGACGCCGAGGAATAGCCGACGCCGGAGGTCCGCGATGCGTGACGTGATCCAGAAAATGCTCGAGGCCGAGACCGAGGCCAAACGCATCGTCGCCAAGGCTGAAGCCCAGGCCGAACGCATCCGCGCCGAGGCGCGACGCCAAGCCCAGCAACTCGTCCAGAAGGGCCGGGCCGACACGCGGGCCGAAGCCGATCGAATCCTCGAAGAGGCGTCTCGCCGGTCCGAGAGCCAGCGGCAGGAGGCCCTCGCCCGCGCCGCCGAAACCGTCGAGGCCGGACTTCAGTTGGACGAGCAACTGCGCACCCGTGCCGTCGGGGGGGTCGTCCGGTGCGTGTGCGGAGAAACCTGATACGACTACGCCGCTTTGCGCGGCGGGTCTGGAGCACCCGCCGCGACAGGTGCGTCGAAAGCGCGGTGGTTGCGGAGAACCACCGCGCAAGACTCATGTCAGACCGTTAGGCAGCCCGAGGACGGCCGACACACATGACGTTTCGAACTGCAACCGACCTGGATTTTCTTGCCGCCAACATCCACGGCAGGCGCAGCCGTCTGGCCGAGGCCGAGCGGCTCGATGCTCTCTGCCGCATCCGAACCCTTCCGGAACTCGCGCGGGCCCTCTTTCCGGAGAGCCGATTCCTGACCGCCGTGCACTTGCAGCGTGTCCTGGTGCTCGACCAGGTCGAGGAGATCTCGACCATTGGGTCGAAGATTGGCGGCTCGTCGGGCCGGTTTCTCGACTGGCTCCGGATGCGTTTTCGGATGGAGAACGTGAAGGTCCTCGTGAGAGGCTTTGCGAGCGGGAGGGCGCTGAAGGAACTTCAGCCGCACCTCATTCCCCTGCCGGAGGACCTCGCGCTGAACCTGGAGGTCCTCGCCACCGCGGGCACGATTGAGGCGTTCACGGCGGTCCTCGATCCGGAACCGCTGCGAGCGGGTCTCAAACGGGCCGTCGAACCGTACAATAAGCGGCCGCGACCGTTCTTCCCGGAGGCCGGGCTGGATTACGGGTACCTGACCGAACTGCTCGTCCGTGCCCGCGCCCTGCCGCGGGCCCATCGCGACGATGTTTTGGGAATCGCTTGCCAGGAAGCCGACACGTTTCACCTGGCGCTGGTGGCTCGCGGGCGGTTCTCATACGACCTGTCGCCCGAGGCGCTGCAGCCGTTCCACGTGTCGGGCACGCGGATCAGGCGGCAGCAGTTCCGCCAGATGCTCCAGGCCGAGAGCCTGGCCGAGGCCGCCTCCATGGCCGTCGGCGCGGCTATCGACACGATGCCTGAACAGGCCGAGCCCGATGCCGCCACCTTCGAGATCCTCGCCTGGAACCGCTACTACCGCCTCGCCAACCGGACCTTCCGCCGCAGCCACATGGGCATGGGAGCGGTCGTGGCGTATGCCGCCATCCGGCGGATAGAACTCGCGAACCTGATTACGCTGACCGAGGGCGTCCGGGCGCGGGTGCCGCCAGATGTCCTTCGCCAACGCCTGATTCCACGGCTCGAACCGGCAGATGCCCGTAACCCTTCTCGGGGAGCGGCGCGTGTTTAGTGCGGTTGAGATGAAACGTCTGAGCGTCGTCGTCCTGGAACGGGACGAGCGGACGGTGCTGCGCGGCCTGGGCGCTCTTGGCGCGGTGCACCTGGTCCGCACGGGCGCCGGCCCCGACACCGCCCCGCAGGACCCGCCGGACCGGAGCGACGCCCTCGCCCGTTGCGATGACCTCGTGACGCGCATCGACAAAGTCTGCCGCAACCTGGAACTGGAGGACCTGCCCGATGCCACGGGCGAAGAACTGCCCGAGATCAGTCTCGACGACGTCCAGCGGCGCCTGAAACCCATCGAGGCCCAGACCGACGAGGTGCTCCAGCGCCGCGAGGCCACCCTCCAGCGGTGGGGCCGCGTGACGGCCCTGCTCGACCAGGTGGAGGCGTACGAGGGGCTGGAACTGTCGTTCGACCAGATCGGCCGCTTCTCGTTCCTGCACTTCGCCATCGGCAGCCTGCCGGACGAGAACCTGGAAACCTTTGAGCAGGAGGTCGGCCGGAACGTGGTCTTGCTGCCGGTCGCCGAATCGGAGGGCCGCCGGAGAATCGTGGCCGTCACCAGCCGCAAGGGACGCTTCGCGCTGGAGACGGCCCTCGAGAAGTCAGGTTTTCGCCGCGAGAAGATTGCCGAGTCGGCCACCGGCACGATGCAGCAGTTGCTGGCTGAGGCCCGCAGCGAAAAGGAGCAACTCTCGAAGGAACTGACCCGGCCACGCGAGGCCATCGAGGCGCTCGTGCGCGACGTGTCCCTGCCACTGGCCGTCCTGCGGGCCGTCGTCCGCGTCGAGCGGAGAATCCTGGACGCCGAGCAGCACTTCCCCCGGACCGACGCCACGGTGCTCATCAACGGTTGGATCCCGGCCGACGAGGTCACCGCGCTGCGGCGGCGGCTCCAGGATCTGGTTGGGGGGCGGTGTGTCGTCGAGGCCGAAGAACCCGGCGACGTGCCGGAAGAGGAGATCCCGGTCCTGTTGCGCCATCCGCGGCTCCTGAGACCGTTCGAGTTGCTGGTGGTCGGCTATGGGATGCCGGGCTACCGGGAACTGGAGCCGACGCTCTTCGTCGCCATCACGTTCCTGCTGATGTTCGGGATCATGTTCGGCGACGTGGGCCACGGGGGCGTGCTGTTTCTCGCGGGCCTGGCGGCCCGGTGGGCAGGACGGCGCGAACGGGTGCGCGACGTGGGGGTCCTGCTCATGCTGGCCGGCGTGAGCAGCGCCCTGTTCGGGGTTGTGTACGGAGAGTACTTCGGCTTCCAGGGGTGGGCCTTGTGGCACAATCCGCTGGAGGGCGATACGACCGCGGTGCTGATTGACGCCATTGCGATCGGCGTCGCCATCATCAGTCTGGGTCTGATTCTGAACATCGTCAACCGGTTCCGGCGCGGGGACGTCGTCGGCGGGTTCTTCGGCAAGTTCGGTGTCTTCGGAGCGATTTTCTACTGGGGCGTCCTCGCCCTGGGCATCAAACTCACCATCTCGGCCGAAGCGGCCCTGCACTGGGCGGAACTCCTCCTGCTCATCATCCTGCCCCTGGCCGCGCTCATGCTCAAGGAACCGATCCAGTACGCGCTGGCGCGGCGGGCCGGCCGGGAGCCACACGTCGACAACATCTTCATGGCCTTCCTTGAGTCGGGCATCGAGATGTTCGAGGCGGTCCTCAGTTACATGGCCAACACGCTGAGTTTCATCCGGCTGGCAGCCTATGCGATGAGCCACGCGGCCCTCTTGATGGCGACGCTGCTGTTGGCGAAGGAAGTCTCCGCCATGGCGGGCGGGGGCGCCTTGGGCAGCACCGCCGGCGCCGTCATCCTGGTCGTCGGCAACCTCCTGACGATCGCCCTGGAAGGGCTGCTTGCCACGGTCCAGGCGATCCGGTTGGAGTACTATGAGTTCTTCGGCAAATTCTTCTCCGGGGGCGGGCACGCATTCCGGCCGTTTCGCCTGGGGGAGAAACAGGCAAGAACGTCCCCTCTAGAATAAGGAGGCTGACCTGATGAGGTACCTCGGATGGACCTTTGTCGTGCTGACCCTCGTGTTGGCGGCGGCTGCCGTGGCCGCCCCGGCGGAGCCGACGGCCACCCCCGAGGCCAAATCCGGCCCATCCGGGCGGAGCCGACGGCCGAATTATCGGCCGAGCAAGCCCTGGCAGACATGTCGGACGCCAAGGTGGTGGCGCTTGCCGCGTCGGTCGCGTTCGTAACCGCTGTCAGTATCCTCGGAGCCGCCTACGCCGTCGGCAAGATCGGGTCGGCGGCCCTCGGCGCCGCCGCCGAGAAGCCGGAACTGCTGAATCGCAGCCTGGCGCTCGTGGGCCTGGCCGAGGGGTTGGCGGTCATCGGCTTCGTGGTCGCGTTCATCCTGCTGCGCAAATTCTAGGACCGGAGGCCGGCCGTGAAGTTCTTCTGCATTGCCGACACCGATACCGTCCGCGGGTTCCGGCTGGCGGGCGTCGAAGGCCGGGCCGTCGAGACCGCGCGGGAGGCGGCCGAGGCGCTCCAGCACGCCGCCGCCCGCCCCGACCCCGGCATCGTCATCCTCACCGACGCCGTGGCGAGCGAGATCCGCGACGAGGTCGATGCCCTTCGGATGGGCCGGGGCACGCCGCTGGTGGTCGAGGTTCCCGGCCCCGGAGGGCCGATGCCCGGACGCAAAACGCTCCGCGAGTTCGTGCAGGAGGCGGTCGGCATCCGAATCGGGCAGGAAGAGGAGACGTAAGTGACGGGCCAGAGCAGTAATCCCGGGAAAGTCCTGACCGACGAGATTCTCGCCGATGCCGGGCGGCAGGCCGAGCGGATCATCACGCGCGCCAAGCGCGAGGCCCGCCAGATCACCGACAAGGCCCAGGCTCAGGCCGACGCGGACCGCGAGGAGCGCCTCGCCGCCACCCGCGACGAGGCCGAACGACAACGCCAACTCACCCTCGCGACCGTCCCGATCGAGGTCGCGCGGATGCGGGCCGACAAGGTCGAGGCCGCACTCCAGTCCGTTTACGACGAGGCCCGCCGGCGGCTGCTGGCGCGCGAAGGATTTGACTACCGCGAGACGGTCGCCGCGCTGGCCGCGGATGCCGTCGGTCGGCTGGAAGGCGACGCGTTCGTTCTGGAACTTGCGGAGGCCGACCGGGAGGCACTCGGGGCCGACCTGGCCGAGGCCGTCCGCCGCCGCGCCGGCCGTGACGGGCTCGGAATCAGCGTCGCGCCGGAGCCGGCCTATCTCTCGGGCGGCGTCATCGTCCGCGACGCCGAGGGGCGACAGGTTTGGGACAACAGCCTGGAGGCTCGGCTGAAGCGGTTCTGGCCGGCGCTTCGCCTCCAGATCGCCACGCACGTTGCCCCAGAAGACGCGGCCGCCGAAAGCCCGGCGCCGCCGTCCGATGAGAAGGAGTCGTAGCCCATGTCGCCGGAGACCGCAACAACCTCCGCGAGAGTCGTCCGCGTAAGCGGTCCCATCGTGACGGCCGTCGGTATGCGCGGCGCCGGGATGTATGAGGTCGTGGAGGTCGGCGAGTTGGGCCTCGTGGGCGAGGTCGTCCGCGTCATCGGCGACCAGGCGACCATCCAGGTGTACGAGAACACAACGATGCTGAAGCCCGGCATCCCGGTTCGCCGCACGGGCGCGCCGCTTTCGGTGAGCCTGGGGCCGGGCCTTATCGGGAACATCTACGACGGGATCGAGCGTCCGCTACGCGACATCCAGGCCCGCAGCGGCGCCTGGATCGCCCGCGGCGAGACCCTCCCCCCGCTCGATACGGCCAAGCGGTGGCCCTTTGAGCCGCGAGCCGCACTCGGCCAGGAGGTAACCGAGGGCCAGACAATCGGCGAGGTTCCCGAGACCCAACTCGTGCAGCACCGCATCCTGGTCCCTCCGGGCGTCAGCGGCAAAGTGACGTGGATCGCCGAGGCGGGCCGGTACACCATCGAAGAGCGGATCGCCGTTCTTGAAACGTCCGACGGCGAGCGCGAACTGACGATGGTCCAACGGTGGCCGGTCCGCCGGTCCCGGCCCATCCGCCGGCGCCTCCGCATCGACGAGCCGCTTGTCACAGGCCAGCGGATCATCGACACGTTCTTCCCCATCGGCAAGGGCGGGACGGCGGCCATCCCCGGGGGGTTCGGCACCGGCAAGACCGTCACGCAGCACCAGTTGGCGAAGTGGTCGGACGCCGAGATCATCGTTTACATCGGGTGCGGCGAGCGCGGCAACGAGATGACGGAGGTGCTCCGGGAGTTCCCGGAACTGGTGGACCCGCGGGGCGGTCGGCCGCTTATGGAACGGACCATCCTGATCGCCAACACGAGCAACATGCCGGTGGCGGCTCGCGAGGTCTCCATCTACACCGGCATCACCCTGGCCGAGTACTATCGCGACCAGGGCCGCAACGTTGCCGTCTTCGCCGATTCGACCAGCCGCTGGGCCGAGGCCCTAAGGGAACTGGCCGCACGCCTCGAAGAGATGCCCGCCGAGGAAGGGTTCCCCGCGACGCTGCCGACGCGCCTGGCGCAGTTCTACGAGCGCGGCGGGGCGGTGACGACGCTGGGCGGCGAGCGCGGGTCGGTCAGCATCGTCGGGGCCGTCAGCCCGCCGGGCGGCGACTTCTCGGAGCCCGTGACGCAGCACACGCGGCGGTTCATCCGGTGCTTCTGGGCACTGGATACGGAACTGGCGAACGCGCGACATTATCCGTCGATTCACTGGCTCCGCTCTTATTCCGAGTACGTCGAGGACGTGGCCGCATGGTGGGACAAGCAGGCGCCGGAGTGGGCGGACCTGCGGGCCGAGGCGATGACCGTCCTTCAGCGAGAGGAACGCCTCCAGCAGATCGTCAAACTGGTCGGGCCGGACGTGCTGCCCGATACGCAGCGGCTCATCCTGTTCATCGCCGAAATGCTCAAGAACGCCTTCCTGGCGCAGAGTGCGTTCGACGAGAAAGACATGTACTGTTCGCCCGGGCGGCAGGTGACGCTGCTGCGGATCGTCATGACGCTCTATCGTCGCGGGCGCGAGATGATCCAGGCCGGGGCGCCGCTGGCGGCGTTGCGCGGGCTGCCGGTCGTGCCGGAAATCATGCGTGCCAAGAGCGCGTACGGAAACGATGAGGAGGATGCGCTCCAGGAGTTCGAGTCCCGAGTCAACGAGGCGCTCGACGCCTTCGAGAAGCAGTACGCCAGGCAGAGGTAGCACGGTGGCAGATTGGAGTTTTGAGATTGCGGACCACGGTCTTCAGTACGTGGGCGCGGCGCGCATCGAGGGGCCGCTCGTGTTCGTCGAGCGCGTGCGCGACGTGGGCTACGACGAGACGGTCGAGATCACGGACGCCGAGGGCCGCCAGCGCTTTGGCCGCGTACTCGACATCTCGGACACCCAGGCGGTGATCCAGGTGCTGGAGGGGACGACGGGCCTCTCGAACGCCGAGACGCGTGTGCGGTTCCTTGGCGAGAGTTTCCGCCTTCCCGTGTCGCGGCGGATGTTGGGGCGGGTGTTCGACGGTCTGGGGCGTCCGATGGACGGCGGCCCGCCGCCCGTCTCGGCCGAGCGGCGCGACATCAACGGGCTGCCGATCAACCCGTACGCGCGGCGGTATCCGCGGGAGTTCATCCAGACGGGCCTCTCGGCGATCGACGGCATGAACGCCCTGGTACGCGGGCAGAAACTGCCGATCTTCTCGGGCAACGGCCTGCCGCACGATCGGCTGGCGGCCCAGATCGTCCGGCAGGCGACGCTGCTGGAAGAGACGAGCGAGTTCGCGATCGTCTTTGCGGCAATGGGCGTCAAGCACGACGTGGCCCAGTTCTTCATCCGCAACTTCGAGGACTCGGGCGCCGGCGCCCGCGTCGCAATGTTCCTGTCGCTGGCCGATGCGCCGAGCGTCGAGCGGCTCATGACGCCGCGCGCCGCCTCGACACTGGCAGAGCACCTGGCGTTCGACTGCGGCCGGCACGTGCTGGTGCTGATGACCGACATGACGAACTACTGCGAGAGCCTCCGCGAGGTCGGGACGGCGCGCGGCGAGATCCCCGGACGCAAAGGGTACCCGGGCTACCTGTACTCAGACCTGGCAAGTTTGTACGAGCGCGCCGGCCGCATCGAGGGCTCGCCGGGCTCGATCACCCAGATGGCGATCCTGACGATGCCGTCGGATGACATCAGCCACCCCGTGCCCGACCTGACGGGTTACATCACGGAAGGCCAGATCGTGCTGGAGCGGGATCTCTTCCAGCGCGGCATCTATCCGCCGATTGCAGGCCTGCCGAGCCTGTCGCGCCTCATGAAGGACGGCGTGGGCGAGGGGTATACGCGGGCCGATCACCCGGCCCTGGCAAGCCAGTTGTTCGCCTGCTACGCCCGCGTCAAGCAGGTGCGGGGTCTGGCGGACGTCATCGGCGAGGAGGAACTGAGCCTTCTGGACAAGACGTACCTGGAGTTCGGCAACGCCTTCGAGCAGCGGTTCCTGAGCCAGGGCGAGCACGAGGACCGCAGCGTCGAGGAGACGCTCGAACTGGGCTGGGACGTCCTGTCGATACTCCCACGCGACGAACTGCACCGCTTGAGCGACGAACTTCTCGACACGCACTACCGCGAGCGCAGCGAGGCGAAACCCGATACGGGTGCTGACGCGGAAGAGCGGGCTGAATCGGACCCTGAATCCATTTAGCCGCGACCCGCAGGGGAGCGCGGCCGTGAAGCCATAGCGAGCGTATGATGGCCAAACTAAACGTGGCGCCGACGAAATCGAGTTACTTGGCGCTCGCACGCCAACTCGAGTTCGCCCGAGAGGGGTTCGACCTTCTCGAACAGAAGCGCCAGATTCTGGTTTTCGAACTCATGAGCCGCCTCGGTCGCGCCCGCGACGCCGAGCGCCGCGTCGCTCAGGCCATGGACCGTGCGTTTGCAGCACTTCGTGAGGCGTCGTTGGAGATCGGGGGCGACGCCGTGGACCGTGCCGCGGTAGGCGTGCGGTTGGACCACCAGGTGGAGATTGCGGAGCAGGCGCTGATGGGGATCCGGATTCCGGACGTGTCGGTTGCCACCGAGCCGGCGACCGTGCAGTTCGGCGTGGTCGGAACGAGCGCAAACACGGACGTGGCGATGCGCCGGTTCGTGAGCGTCCTCGAGTTGCTGGGGGAACTGGCGGAACTGGAGAACGCGGTGGTGCGCCTCGCGCGGGAACTGCGGAAGACGCAGCGCCGCTGCAACGCCCTGTCGAAGACGTTCATTCCGGATTACACCGAGACGATTACCTACATCGTCTCGAGCCTTGAGGAGCGCGAGCGAGAGTCGTTCATCATCATGAAAATGGTCAAAGACCGCCTCGCCCGCGCGGTTGAAGGGGAAGCCCGTCATGGCTAAGCCGCCTATCAATCACATATTGGTACTGGTGGATGGCACGGACTCATCGTACAACGCCGCCAACGCCGCGATTGAACTGGCACGCAGTCTGGGAGCCAAACTGACGGCGATGGCGGTCGTGGACACGGACACCCTGCGCCAACTCCTGAGCGTCAAGATCCTCGTCGATGCCGAGATGGGCGAGTTCGAACGGGAACTCCAGGAGAGTTCCCGGCGGCAACTCGCCGAGGTCTGCCAGCGCGCCCTCGACCGCAAAGTCCTCGTCGAAGAGGTCCTCCTGACCGGCAACACCGAGACAATCGTGCCACGCGAGGTCGCCGAGCGCAAGGTGGACCTGATCGCCATCGGCGGCTTTCAGTCCAGCAAGGTAACCCGCGACCTGCTGGCCCGCCAGCGCCAGCAAATCATCGACCGTGCCCGATGCCCCGTGCTGGTTGTCAAATGATCGTCTGCAGCCGAAGGCCTGTGGTATAATGGTCGCCCGGTCAGCGGCGGGCGATTTGCTATGGTCAGCATGAAGGAAATCCGGGAGGTCGGACAGCGAATTGGCCGCCAGTTCCGTCCCGACCGGGTGCTCTTGTTCGGCTCCTACGCCGACGGCAGCGCGACAGACGATTCCGACGTGGACCTGCTGGTGGTCCTGCCGTTCGAGGGCCGCCCCTTCCACAAGTCGCTCGAGATTCTCAACCGCCTCGACATCCGCTTCCCTTGCGATCTTCTCGCGCGGCCGCCCGAGGACGTGGCCCGCCGCTACGAGCAGGGCGACCCTCTCATCCGGGATGCCCTCGACCGCGGAAAGGTGCTCTATGAACGGGACGGTTGAGGAGTGGGCGGCCAAGGCCGAGGCCGACTTCGCCACCGCGAGCCGCGAGTTGCGGGCAAGTGGCAATCTCAACTACGACGCCGTCTGCTTCCACGCGCAGCAGTGCGTCGAGAAGTTGATGAAGGCGATCCTCATTCACCTCGGGACGGTGCCGCCGAGAACACATGACCTTGCTTATCTCGACGGTCTGCTTTCCCAGGTACGCTCGGAGTGGTCCTGGCCGGTGGAGGAGTTGCGTTTCGTCTCGCGGGCCAGATGCGCCGGAAACTCAAGGAACTGCTGCGCGAGGCTTCATAGCGCGACGTTACGCCGGGCCGCGCTCGCGACATGACAAGGGCTTTCGGGCAGCAACCGTTTGCTGACAGCCACGCAGGCCCGCATCTTGGGGTCACTCGTGCCGCAGGGCACGGATCGGGTCCATCTGGGCCGCGCGGTAGGCCGGGTACACGCCGCTGATCACGCCGACCAGGATGCTGGTTCCCAGGGCGAGGACCACGGCGCCCGGCGTCACGATGGTGCGGGAGAGGCTCGTGAGTGCGGCCTCACCGCCGACGCCGAGCATGGTGGCGGCCTTCGTGAGCAGGCGCGGGATCACGACCGCCAGCATGACGCCCACCGGCACGCCCACCGCCCCGCCGATGGTCGACAGGGCGACCGTCTCGACGAGGAACTGGCTGACGATGTCGCGGCGTTTGGCGCCCATGGCGCGGCGGATGCCGATCTCGCGGGTCCGCTCCGTGACGCTCGCCAGCATGATGTTCATGATGCCGATGCCGCCGACGAGCAGGCTGATGGCGGCAATCGAGACGCCGAGCACGACGAACAGCCACTTGGTCCGCTCCAGGGCCTCGAGGCGTTCCAGGGGCACCTGCACCTGCCAGTCCTTCTTGTTCGGGTCGTGGAACCGTTCAAGGAGTCCGGCGATGATGCGTGCGGCCGGTCGGACCTGCTCGGCCGTGGGCACCTTGACGGTGATCTCGTGCAGTTCGACCATCTCGAAACTGCGGCTGCCGGCCGACTGGTCGAGGAGCATCTCGCCGAAGCGCCGGCTGGCGGCCGTCAGGGGAATGTAGATGGCGCGATCATAATCCGCTGCGGTGTCGCCGTTTGAGGCGGCCCTCTTGCCGCGCGACGCCAGGACGCCAACCACGCGGTACGAGAACGGCCCGAGCCAGATGCTCTTTCCCAGCGGTGCGGATCGCGGAAACAGCGACCGCGCCACCGCGGCGCCCAGCACGCAGATGTTGTCCACCTTCCACTGGTCCAACGGGGTCAGCCACCGTCCGCTCGCCACGTTGATGCCGTAGGTCTCGTTGTACCAGGGCACCGTGCCGAGGACCTCGGCGCGGGCCCGCCTCGTCAGGTATCGTGCCGTGACGGGGATGCGTCGCGCGGGGACGACGACGTCGGCCCCCTGGATGCTCGACTGGATGCGTTCGGCGTCCTCGTACGTGAGGCCGTAGGTGATGGCCATGCCGCCCTGCTGGGTCTGGGTGGTCGATTCGCTCTCGGCGGGTTTGACGGCCTCGACGATGATGTTGGTGGTCCCCATCCTGAGAACCTCTTCCTGCATCTTCTCGCTGATGCCTTCGACGACGGCCAGCGTGGCGATGACGGCGGTGACGCCGAACAGGATGCCCAGCATCGTCAGGACGCTCCGCGCGGGGTGCACGAACAGGTTCGCGACCCCCAGCCGCAGGATCTCGGTTGACTTGAACGACAGCATGTGCTCTTTCCGTCCGCCGCTTCAGTTAGGATTATGGTTCACGATTTTTCCGTCGGCCATCCGGACGGTCCTGTGGGTTCGGCCGGCGATCGCCTCGTCGTGGGTGACGACGATCAGCGTCCGCCCGCGAGCCGACAGGTCGTCGAAGAGGCCGAGGATCTCCCGGCCGGTCCTGGAATCGAGGTTGCCGGTGGGCTCGTCGGCGAGCAGGATGAGCGGATCGTTCGAGAGGGCCCGCGCGATGGCAACGCGCTGCTGCTCGCCGCCCGACAGTTCCATCGGCTTGTGCCGCGCACGGGCGCCCAGTCCGACGCGTTCGGCCAATTCCTGGCTGCGCCGTCGGCGTTCGCGTCGGTGGACGCCCTGGTAGAAGAGCGGCACCTCGATGTTGTCGAGGGCCGTCAGTTGCGGGATGAGGTTGAACGACTGGAAGACGAACCCGATCTGCCGGCCGCGCACTTCGCTGAGTTCGGCGTCCGAGAGGCGCGAGACGTCCTGGTCGCCCAGGATGTACCGGCCGCCGGTAGGCCGGTCGAGGCAGCCGATGAGGTTCAGCAGCGTACTCTTGCCGGACCCCGACGGCCCCATGATGGCGATGTACTCGCCTTCCTCGATGTCCAGATCGACGCCGCGCAGCGCCTCGACGACGACGTCGGCACCCATGTGGTAAGTCTTTACGAGGTCGATCAGTTGGGCGAGGCTCATGGGTTGGGGCCCGCCTTTCGCGTCGGTTTGGGCCCGCCGCGGCCCTCGCCAGGCGGTCCGGCGCCGCGTTTGCCGGGCCCAGGCGGCTGCTTGCCGCCGGGCATGCCCGGGATGCCGCCCTGGCGGAGTCGCTGCATGACGGCGTCGCGCTGCTCTTTCGGGAGTTTTTCGAACTTCTCGCGCATCGCCTTGGCCTGTTCGGGCGTCAGGTTTTCGATGCCCGGGATCGAGGCGGGCGAGGCGGGCCGGGCCTCGGCCTCAGAGGCCTTTCGCTCGAACTCCTTCTTCGCCTGCATCGCCTGGATCTCTTCTTCCGAGACGTCCAGTTCCGGCGCGCCGTCGGGCTTGTACAGGTACACCTCCTCGCGCTCGGTGAGGCCGGACGTGATCTCGACGGCCTGGTCGCTGGAGAGGCCCACGTCCACCCGTCGCGTTTTGGGGCCGCCGGGCGTCTTGACGTACACCACCTGGAACCCCTTGTCCACGTACACGGCCGAGATGGGCACCTGGAGAACATCGTCGCGCGTATCGACGAGGACCTCGACCTGCGCGCTCATGCCGGGCTTCAGACCGTGGGGCGTGACATCGAGCGTGATCTCGGTCAAGTACGTCTTCAGGCCGGGGTTCATCCACCACTGCTGACGGTCGGGCATGACGCCGATCTTGGTCACCTTGCCGGTCAGTCGGTTCTTCGGCATGGCGTCGATGATGACAAAGGCCGGCGCGCCCTCGGAGGCCTGCTTGACGACCGACTCGTGCAGCCGCACCTTCACGTTCATCTCCGACATGTCGGGCAACTTGATGAGCACCATCCGGTGACGGATGGTCGAGCCGACTTCCATGGGCGGGGTCTGGCTCCAGCGGCTGCGTTCGGTCTCGTACACGACCATGCCCGGTTGCGGGGCGCGGATCGTCGTCTTCTCCAGTTGGTCGCGGAATTTCTTGAGGCGCTTTTCCTCCAGCGCCAGCGCCTTGCGCTGGTTGTCGAGGCTGGCCTTGGCGCTGTCGAGTTCGCTCTGGCTACGGGCATCCACGCGGTCGTACTCGTGCTTGAACTCGAGCCAGTCGGTGTAGCATTTCTCCGCCAGTTTCGGAAACTCGTACTGCAGGAACAGGTCGAGGGCCGTCCGGGCCTGGTCGAGTTCGACCTGGCAAATCTTGGCGGCGAGTTCGTCGGCCTCGAGTTCGCTGCCCGTGACGTAGCCGAGTTTTTCGAGTTCTCGCGTCCACTTGACCTTGCTGGCGGCCCGTTTGAGTTTCTCGTCGGCCAGGTCGATGTCGCTCTGGAGTTTGCGTCTCTGCTGGAGGGCGTCTCCGCCGAGGTCGGAGTTGTCAACGAGTTTGTCGAACGCCACCTTGCCTTCCATGGCGATGACGTGGTCGGCCAGCCGCGTGCCGAGGTACTTGCGAAGGTCGACCAGGCTGAACTTGACGTCGAGCGCCGCGACCGAGAGCAGGCTCTCGCGCGTGCTTTTCTGGATGCTGTAGGTCTTGTCGGCCTTCTCGAAGGCCGCCTTCGCGGTATTGTGGGTCATCTCCTGAGTCTGGACATATTCCTCCAGGTCGGCCGAGTCGAGTTCGACGAGTTTGTCGCCTTTCTTGACGACGCTGCCTTCCTCGATGACCCAGACGATGGTGCTGTTGCCTTCGACCTCGCAGCGGACGTCCACGGAGCGTTTGGCCTCGATCTCGCCGCTCTCGGTGATGATGACGGCGAGCCGGTCGCGGACGGCGCGGGCGGTCTCGCCGCGGCCGACTGCCTCGGGGTCCGCGCCGCCCAACACCGCCCAGAGACCGAGTACCGCGATCACCAGCACGCCCAGACCGCCCGCGGCGGCCGGCAGCAACCACCGTCTCCCGGTCGGCGGGGCCGGCGCCTTGGCGGGCTTAGCGGCCGTCATTGGTAAGGATCCACCCATGGATTTGTCCCTCTTCATCGACAACCAGCGTTCCGACGTCGCGCTCGAACTCCAGCCCTGCGATCGTGTGCGTGACGAGCGCCCCGGTGAGGGCGTTGCGAGTCTTCAGCAGCGCGTCTTCGGCGTCGAGCACGTTGCGCTGCGTCACCCGGCCGGCCTGGAGCAGCATTTGCGTGGAATCGACGCGTCGCTCGGCCAGGGCGACGCTCCGCTTCTGGATCTCGTAACTCTCGCCGGCCTGTTCCAAGGTGCGGCAGGCCTGGCGCACGTCCAGGGTCACGTCGTCGCGCGCCAGGTCCAGCGCCCGGGCGGTCGCCTGGCGCGTAATCTGCGTCTCGCGCAAAGCGTTTCGCTCCGAGAGCCGGTCCACCGGCAGGTCGATGTCGAACCCGACCGAGTAATCGCCGCGGCGGAGGTCGATGCGGGCCGATTGCAACTGGTCCCCGCGCGAGGCATAGCCCATGCTGGCCACCAGGTCCACGTCGCCCTTCAGACCGTCTTCGGCGATCAGGACCTTGCGATTGGCGTCTTCGAGGCCCTCGCGGGTGTTCGCCAGGTCGAGCCGCATCCCCAGGGCCTTGGCAATGGCGCTGTCGAGATGGATGTCCCGCTGCTGAAGCCCTGCGCCACTGAGGCGGAGCAACTCTCTCGGCTCCAGGGCGATCTCGCTCGTGACGGGGATGCCGAGAGTGATCTTGAACGCGTCGAGGGCGTTCACGTAGTTCTCGCGCTCGACGATCCACCGGTTGTAGGCGGCCAGTTCGTCCTGACGCGCCTCGTCCACCTCGAACTCGGCCAGGCGTTCGGCCTGGGCGAGCCACCCGGCCCGCTCGCGACCGCGCTTCAGGCTCAGGTAACTCTGCCAGGTGTTCATCACCACGTCGCGCTGCTGAAGGACACGCAGGTACTGCGAGGCGATGCTGACGGCAAAGGTCTGCTCGAACCGGGCGAACGTCCGGACGGCGTAGACGGCGTTGCGCTCGGCCTGGAGCAGGTTCTCCTGCACGATCCGCCTCCCGGCGCCGCGCCACAGAGGCTGCGTCAGGCTGAAGTCGAGCGCCGAATCCACCGTGTCGCCCAGTTCGCGGTTCAGATACTTCAGTGCCGTGATGCCGATGCCGCCGGCGACGACCGCCCCGTCCGCCAGCGCCTGCGTCACGCCCACGTCGGCCGTCGGGTCCCACGAACGCTGACGGCCGTCGGCAAACTCGCTGGCGAAGTCCACCGTGCCGGTAGCGGACGGGTGCGGCCGGAACAGATAACGCTCGAACGTCAGCGTCAGGGCCGTCAGGTACATGGTTTCTTTCTGGGTCTGGTGCTCGCGGCTGGCGCGGACGGCGACGCGCAGGGCGTCGGCCATGGTGACGCGGACGGCGTCCGGCCCCGGTTCGGGCACGGGCGGCGGGAGATTCTCGGGCACGACCGTCTCGAACGTGGTCTGTTGCTCCACCTCCACCTCCGCGTCGGCCGCCGGCGCCGCCTGCTCGGGGGCGGCCGGCGCCGGCATCCGCGGCTTCGACCGCGCCGCCTCGAGCATGTCCGGCATGTCAACGGTCGGCCGGACCGTGAAATCGTGGACCCGGCCGAGCGTCTTGGCGCTGGTGTCGGCCACGATGCCGTACACTTCACGGTCGGCGTCTGCGGTGTAGTGAGACGGGGAGCAGCCGCCTGCCAGCGCGGCCAAGCAACCGACAGCAACAAGGATTCGTGCGAACATCGTTCGGTCCATCCGGCGGTTCGTGCCTGCGAACAACTGATTCTAGCAGGGTGCGGTGGTTAACGCAACTGCCGGCATGGCGAGAACGCCGGTTTGCGGATGTGTGAGCGCGAGCCCTTCCCGGCCGCTTTACACGCCGACGACGTGCACGATGTTTCCCTCGCCTGCCATGATGGCGGCCAGGGGGTCATCCGTCTTGGCGATGGGCCCGACGGCGCAGAACTCGGCGGCCAGACCCTCGCGAAGGTCGCCCGTGATGTTCTCGATACCCAGGGCGCGGGCGCCGCGACGCGTGGCCATCGCGAGCAGCGCCCGCGGTTCGGCGTCCGGCTCGCTGGCCGCGACGAACCTCGCTTCGTCCAGGATCGAAAAACTGGGGCAGGAAGCGAGGCTGTCGGTCCCCAGGCACACGTTGACGCCGGCCGCCAGGAGCCGCCGCCACGGATGGTTCTCGTGCTTGAAGAAGGCGTGGCTCCGCGGGCAATAGGCGACGGACGAGCCGCTCTCGGCCAGGATGCCGATCTCGGTGTCCGTCAGGTAGTTGCCGTGGGCCACCAGGACGGGCCCCGAGAAGAACCCTGCTTCGGCCAGCAGGGGGATCGGCCGCAGCCCCGCCGGCTTCAGGTCGGGCGGCAGGAACTTCAGGCGCGATAGCCATTCGTGAAGGGATCCCTCGCCGCGCTCGGTGAAGGCGATCTCGTCCTGCGTCTCGTGCAGGTGCGTCGAGACGGGCCAGCTGCGCGCGTCGGCCTCGCGGCGGGCACGGAGAAAAACTTCGAGGCCCACCGTGTACGGGGCGTGGGGCGAAAGGCCGACGGCGGCGCCCGTCTTCTCGTGAAGCGCGTCGAGCGCCGCGATGGTTTCATCGAGGTTCTTGAGGCCGGCGTCGCCGAAGCGGAGCAGTTCGCCGAAGACGCGCCAGCGTAGCGCGCCCGCGCCGAGTGCGGCGTCGAACTGCGGCTCGGGCGTGACGTCGGCTCCCGCCACGGTGCCGGCGGCGAGGCTGTCGGCGGCCCCGCGCGCCACGGCCCGGCGGATCCGGGTCTTGGTCCGCGTGAGGCGACGGACGGCGAGTTTGCCGATCCAGGCGGTGAAGTTCGCCGTCGGACGGAACGCGCCCGCCATGTCCGACAGGCTCAGGTGCGTGTGGCCGTTGACGAAGCCGGGCAGAAGGGCGGCGTTGGCGAACGCCTCGACCGCGTCGCTTGGCGCGACGTGGGGCCGGACCTTCGACCACGGCCCGATACGGGCGATGCGGCCGTCGGCCGAGACGACGGCGCCGTTGTCGATGACGCGGCCGTCGGCGCCGATGAGCCAGCGCGCGCGGTACGCCTTCGCCGATGCGCTCATGTCGTGTACTCGGCGTTGATCTTGACGTAGTCGTAGGTGAGGTCGCACGTCAGGAATCGCGCCCGGCCGTCGCCGGCGCCGAGGTCGAGGTGCACGTCGATCTCGCGTGCGGCCATGACGGCCTTCAGTTGCGTCTGGTCGGCCTCGACGGGCGTGCCTCGGTCGAAGATGACCAGGCCGCCCAACGCGAGTCGCACGGTTTCCGGACCGCTGGAGATGCCGGCGTATCCGGCGGCCGAGACGATGCGTCCCCAGTTGGGGTCTTCGCCGAAGAAGGCGCACTTGACGAGCGGCGAGTTGGCGATGGCGCGGGCGGCGGCGCGGGCCTCGGCGTCGGTGGCGGCGCCCGTGACGCGGACCTCGATGAGTTTGGTTGCGCCCTCGCCGTCGGAGATGATCTGACGGCCGAGACTGTCGCAGACGGCCGTGACGGCGGCCTCCAGCGCTTCGGCCTCGCCGGAACCTGCCGCCATGGGCGGAGCGCCTTCGGTTGCCAGGCCGCTCGCCAGGATACAGAGCGTGTCGTTGGTCGACGTGTGCCCGTCCACGGTCAGGCAGTTGTAGGTGGCGTCGGCGGCGCGACGGAGGACATCCTGAAGCAGGGGCGCCTCGACGGCGGCGTCGGTCGTCAGGAACCCCAGCGTGGTGGCCATGTTCGGGGCAATCATGCCGACGCCCTTGGTCGCGCCGGCGACGGTGACGGTGCAGCCGGCCAATTCGATCTGCACGCCGGCCTGCTTCGGTACGGTGTCGGTGGTCATAATGGCGCGGGCGAAGTCCTGGTCGGCGTCGGGGCCTGCGGCGAGACGAGCGACGGCCTGGTCGATGCCGGCGCGAATCTTCGCCATCGGCAGCAGTCGCCCGATGACGCCGGTCGAGCCGACGAGGACCGCTTCGGCGGGACAACCGATCCGCTCGGCCGCGCGGCCGGCCATCTCGCGCGCGTCCGCCATCCCCTGTTCGCCGGTGGCGGCGTTGGCGTTGCCGCTGTTCACCACGACGGCGCACACGCCTGCGCGCTTACTCAAATGGTTGCGGCACACCAGGACCGGGGCGGCGCAGAGTTTGTTCTGCGTAAAGACGGCGGCGGCGGCGGCCTCGACGTCGCAAGCGAGGACGGCCACGTCGAGTTTGTCCGAGCCCTCTTTGATCCCCACAGCGGCGGCGGCCGCGCGGAAACCCTTGGGCGACGTCACGCCAAGGGCCGAGTCCACTTTCAATTCGCCGGTGTATTTCATTTCAAGCCTGCCGTTTCATCGTGTCCGAACATCAGGTTCATGTTCTGGAGGGCCTGCCCGGCGGCGCCCTTCGTCAGGTTATCCACGACGGTGCTGACGACGACATGGCCGCCGGCGACCGTCGGGAAAATATGGACGTAGTTCGTGCCGGCGATGTGCTTGGTGGCGGGCGGCTGCTCGCGGACCACCACGAAGGGCTCCGAGTCGTAGGCCGCGTGGTAAAGTTCGGCCAGACGCTCGCGCGTAAGGTCCTGGAGCGGCGTGGCGTAGATGGTCGATTCGATGCCGCGGTCCATGGGCGCCAGGTGCGGCACAAAGAGCACGTCCACGCCGGTGCCGGCGAGGTGCGAGAGTTGCTCGGCGATCTCCGGCTGGTGCCGGTGGGTGCCGATGGCGTAGGCCTGGAGCGATTCGTTGCACTCGGGGTAGTGGCTCAGGAGTTTGGGCGTCCGGCCTGCGCCGGAGACGCCGCTCTTGGCATCCACGATGATGTCGTGCGGGGCGATGAGGCCCTCGCGCACGAGCGGCGCCAGGCCCAGGATCACGCTCGTCGGATAGCAACCGGGGTTGGCGATGAGTTGGGCGGGACGGATCGCCTCGCGGTACAGTTCCGGAAGACCGTAGACGGCGTCGGCCAGGTTGGCCTCGTCGGGCGGCGTGGCGTAAACCTTCTCGTACAGGCCGGGGGTTTTGAGACGGTAGTCCGCCGAGAAGTCGATGACGCGGGCGCCGGCCTCCAGGAGCGGCCCGGCGTAGGTCATGCTGGCCGTGTGGGGCAGGGCGAGGAAGACGACGTCGCAGCCGCCGGCCAGCGCCTTGGTGTCGGCCGGGGTTATACGGATGTCGTAGCGGCCGGCGAATTGGGGGAACAGTTCCGCAAGGGGCCCGCACTTGTCGGGCAGGTCGGCCAGGGCGACGATTTCAGCGTCCGGATGCGCCAGGAGCAGGCGCATGAGGTCGGCGGCCGCGTAACCGCTGGCTCCGATGATTCCGACGCGTGTCATGGTGATGCCTCCTTGTATGACGCGCCGCGCAAGCGCGGCGGCTAACCGTGTGAATGCTACGACGTGGCGCGCGGCGCCGCGATGAAAAAAGGCGAGCGGCCCGTGGCGGAGCCGCTCGCGAGAGTTTGCCGCATGGGCCGGGGCGTTACCGCTTGGAGAACTGGAACCGCTTGCGTGCGCCCTTCTGACCGTACTTCTTCCGCTCGACCATCCGCGGGTCGCGCGTCAGGAAGTTGCCCTCGCGAAGCGTCTGTTCGAGCGACGGGTCGGCTTTCCTCAAGGCCCTGGCGATGCCGAGTTTCACGGCGTCGGCCTGGCCGGTGGCCCCCCCGCCCTTGACGTTGACGCCGATGTTGTAGGAGGTCAGCGCGTCGGTGGCGATGAGGGGGCTGAGGACGCTCTGCCGGTCCTTCTCCTCGGAGAAGTAATCGTTGACCTCTCGCTTGTTGATGAGGATCTTGCCGTCGCCCGGCATCAGGCGGACGCGGGCGACGGCCGACTTGCGTCGCCCGGTTCCCCAGATGGGGTTGGCCTTACTGAACTGGATTGCGGCGTCGGTCACGAACCAATCTCCTCACTCCGGCGGCGCGGGGCGCCGGGCCTAGAGTTCCAAAGGTTGCGGCTGCTGGGCCTGGTGCGGATGGTCGGGCCCGGCGTAGACCTTGAGTTTCGAGAACATGCGGCGACCGAGGCGTCCCTTGGGCATCATGCGTCGGACGGCCAGTTCGACCGGCCGCGTCGGATGCCGCTTGATCATCTCGTCGTACGTCAGCACTTTGCGTCCGTTGATGTAGTAGGTGTACCAGTCGTACTGCTTGTTGCGGGCCTTGGCGCCGGTGACGCGGACCTTTTCGGCGTTGACGACGATGATGAAGTCGCCCGTGTCGGCGTTGGGCGTAAACGACGGCCGGTGCTTGCCCTGGAGGATTCGGGCGATCTTGGCGGCCATGCGGCCGAGGATCTGGTCCGTGGCGTCAACGACCCACCAAGTGCGGTCCACCTGCTCAGGCTTCAGGAATGGGGTTCTTGTGTTCATCGACCTCGCTCACTGCTCCACAAGTGCGCCCACGGCCGTAGGGTGGGTGCTTTGCACCCACGGTCTTTCGCTCGGCCGACAGACTCCGCCTCCGCACAGACCCCACAGACAGGTGTCCGCCGCGCGGCAGCACGAACCGGGGAGTATAGCCGGTTCCGTCAGTCTGTCAAGGCCGAAAACGGCAAACGATCGCCTCCGGCACGAATGGCAAGAGGCGGATGGCAGGCACTTGGTATCGCAACGCCACTTTGCGCGGCGGGTCTCCGGACCCGCCGCGCAAAGGCTTAAGCAGCGTTGCAGGATTAAGCAGGAGCGAGAAAGTGTTTCCGAACAGCCGTAGCGCCGGGGTTTATCCCCGGCGCGGAACCGCCGTCGGCCTGACGGGCGGCCGCCGGGCATAAAGCCCGGCGCTACAACCTTGGCTGCACGCCAACTCAGCCACCGAATTCGGATTGACTTCATCGCTCCTGCTTAGTCGCCGAGTTGGACCTCGGAGAAGCCGACGGGCTGGAACTCGAGGCCGATGAACGACTCGTCTTCGCCCGGGTCGAGTTCGATCCGGAAACGCACCAGCCAGCGGTGCATGCGGCGGGTGATGACCAAGTTGCTCTGAGCGTTCTCGCCGCGGCCGAAGTCGAACTGCTGAAGCAAGGCCACCCGCCACTTCTCGTTGATCTGGTAGTCCAATCCGACCACGGCTATGGCCGAGTCGGCGTCGGGCAGGTAGCGGTGGCCGACGGTGTAACTCAAGCGCGGCGTATGCGTGACGGTGGCGCTGACCGAGAAGAGGCCGAGCGTGCCGTCGTCCAGGTTGAAGTTCGTGTCGGTCCAGACGACCGTGGAGTCGGTGACGCACCAGTCGGTCATGAAGTCAAGATGATCGAAGGCGCGTTTTCCGTCGGGCGTGATCTCCGGCGGGTCGGTGTTCGAGTAAAAGGTGGCCTCGAGGTCGGCGGTCAGCCAGTCCACGCTCTCGCGTTTGCCGGGCCAACCGCGCTTGGTCTGGAACCGCTGACGCCAGCCGAGTTCCAGGACCGTCATCTCGTCCACGCCCTGGACGACGGGCGTGCCGGCCTCGGCCACGTCGAAGGGGATGAGTGTGCGGCTCTCGACGTTGTTGGTCGTGGCGAACGCGCTCGCGTCGAAGATGTTGACGTGGCGGAGGCTGTGGAGGTCCCAGAAATCGCTCTCGACGCCGTCATAGACGCGCCACGCGTGGGTGGCGGCGCGGGCGCCGGCGCGGGCGGCATAGCGGTCCTCGTTGCCGGTGCGCATCAGCGTTTCGTCGAAATACGACGCCCGGCCCTCGACGAACGGGACGAGGTTGACGACCCCCAGTTTCAGCGGCAGATCCACTTCGTGGATCGTGTCCGCGACGACCGTCGTGTTCGAACCGCGGGTCGGCAATTGCTCCGTCGGGCGGAACCGTGCCAGCGAGAACTCGCTGTCCTGGAAATACGTCAGGTGATCCTTCCAGAGGCTGTGGCCGATCATGTTGTACCCGACCTGCGGGTAGTAGTCGGTCAGGGTCTGCCAGTCGTTCACGCGCTCGGTGATAAGGAACGTGAGAGCCTGGTCCTTTTCCTGCTTCTTGAGGTAGAGGAGGGTCTCCTGGGTTTTATCGGTTTCATCCTCTCTCTCGTAGAACTCGTTCATGAAGTTGGCGTCGGTGATTTTCGAGAGTTCCAGGCTCAGTTCCCAGTTCTTCGGCAGGTAATGGCGGTGGCGCCAGAGGATGCGTCCGCGGTTCTTGTTGCGCGCTTCGACGTCCTCGGAACCGACGCTGTCCTTGCCGCTGTCGCGGATGAAGTACGTGAGGAACTCGCCGTAGAAATCCTTGCGCCGGTAGTCGGACTCGACACCCAGGGCCGGGCCGCGCTCCGACCACACGTCGGCGTTCAGGTACATGTCAAAGCCGGGCGGCTCGGCGCCGATGCCGAGGAGTTTCATCAGGTGCCATTGCGTGACCACGCCGGTGCCGCGGTTCGAGCGGTTCTCGAAGCGGATGGTCCGCAGGGCCGTCACGTCTTCCGTGACATCGCCCGCCATCTTCGGCCACCAGGCGATGGGCAGGCTGCGGACGCGGAACATCACGTTCTTGCCGGCGAAGCGGACGCGGCGATATTCGGGTTCTTCCTGGCCCTCTTCCTGCTCCTTTTCCGGCGCGGACGTCAGGTCGGTCAGCGTCATCGTACTGCCGCTCATCGTGTAATGCGGATGAGCGAATTCGCACGTGGTCATCCTGGCATCGGTGCCGACGAAGATGCCCTGTGCCAGTTGCCGCACCTCATCGGCGTAATAGTAGACCGGTATATTGCGGCCCTTGGCGAAGGTCCTGATCTTCGTGTTGAGTGCCAGGGCCTGGTCGCGCCGGAAGTCGTAGAACAGTTGGCTGCACTGAAGCATGCGTCGGCCCTGGTTGATGCGGACGTGTCCCTCGAAATACGCCTCGGCCGCCAGACGCTGCGACGTGTCGGCGCCGGCGGCGGCGGGTTCAGGGAGCGACTTCTCGGCGCCGGGTTGCGTGTCGGCCGGGTGCTTCGTTTCGTCGGCTTTCGGTTTGGGGCCGGCGGCGGCGCGGGCGGCCTCTTCGGGCGTCCAGATGACAAGGTTGTCGGCTGCCATTTCCATATCGCCGTACGCTACGTACACCCCGCCGGTCCAGATGCTGACTCTGACGTCGATCTCTCGCCCGTGCTCGTCTTTCTGCTTCTCAACCAAACTCGTGAAGTTGACCTGGCGGACGTCGTCCTGCGAGAGGATCGTGATCTCCTTGGGGACGCCGGCCTCGCGAACGCCGGGGGGCTCAACCTTCTCGGGGGGCTCGGGCGGCGGTTTGACGCTGGTGGGAGTCTCGCGGCGGCCGCCGGCCAGGTACTCCTTGCGGAGTTTCCTCGCCCGCAGGAACAGTTGCGTATCGTCGGCCTTCCCGTGTTCAGGACCGTCGCAGTGGCGGACGACCTCGCCGGCGCTTTCCATGACCAGGTACACCGAATCGAACGTCTCGACGCGGCCGTCGGCGCCCTTGTACTCGACGCCGGTCTCGGCATAGACGCCGAGCGTGGCTTTGCCGGTCTTGGTGGCGGCCCGCTCGTCGAACCAGACGACGCCGTCGCGGCCGGTCAACTGCTCCTTGGCCGTCATGACCGTGAAACCGTCGATGACGAGCATGACGCGCAGGGCCGGCTGCGCGTACCACGTGTGGATGACGCGTCCGGTGACCTGGATCATAGGCGCCGGCTCGCTGGTTTCGGCATCGGCGGCGCGTGCGCCGGCAGATGCGACCCACAGCATCAGCGCCGCACAAACGAGGACACGGACAAGGGTAGGTCCGGTGCTGTTCACGTTGCTCCCGCAACAGATAGATGCACCCGGAGCGCAGACACTCCGCTGGGCCGCGAGTATAGGCGTCGCGCGAAACGAGTGTCAACAGAAATGCCACCGCGCGGGGGGCGGGGGCGGGAGGGCAACAATTTCTGGCATGGGACGATTTCCTGCGGCTTGGCTGTAGCGCCGGGGTTTATCCCCGGCGCATCCTGGCCGGCGCCGCCAATCCCGATACATCGGGACCGGGCATAAAGCCCGGCGCTACAACCGCCTGCGCCCGCCGGAAAAACTTACCACCCCACCCGGCGGGAAGTCAACCGGGCAACGTGAGGCCGGTCCGGCGGTTATGGCCGGCGGCTCTTGTTTCCGGTTCCGGCCGCGCCCTTGCCTTCCTGGTCCGTCTCCTCGTCCGCGTATTCGATGCCGCCAAACAGTTCCCCGGGCTGGTGGAGTTTGAACCGCCTGCGTCCCGGCTGTTCGGCAGCCGTTTCAGCGGCCGTGGTCTCGGCCGACGGTTTCTCGCCGGGTTCGACGTCGCCTCCGCCGATAAACGAGGCGGCAATGACCGCAATGGTAAGCGCCACGACCGCCGCCACCGCCCCGATGACCGCCGCCTTCTTGCTGCTGGCCGCGACGGGCGGCAGGCGACCGTTGGGGATGGCGGCGCGGTCCGGGATCTTGGGCGTCTTGCGGCCGCGCCCCTTCGGCTTCGCGGCGCGGCGCGCCGGCCCGGCAGGGGCGGTGGGAGCGGGGCCGGCGGCCTTGGCCAGGGCATCGAGTCCCTTGATGGCCTGGGCCGCATGCGGCGCCGGCGGCGGGGCCGAACGCCAGCCGGCGCCGGGGCCGCCAACGACTTCGGCCGTCGGGATCTCCTCGGAGGCGGCGTCACCCTGGGTGCCGCGTATGGCGGCCTGGAGGGCCGCCGGTCCGCTGAGCGGCGCCGGCTCGTGCTGCGGCACCTGCACCTGGCCGCCGCAGTGCGGGCACCGGGCAGCGCGACCGGCGAGCGAGTCCTCTACCTTCAGTTGCTTGCCGCACGTACACTGAAAACGGATCACGTCGAGCCTCCGAAACTCCTTCGACCCCTGATCGTCCGTACGTTATACGTTTGACGCAGCCGCCTGCGCAGCCGCCGAGCGCGGCGGCATCCGCCTGTTGTATCGGCGCGGGATGTCACGACATCCGCAGGAAATTCCGGAGAACCTTCGGCCCCTCGAGCGTCAGAAAACTCTCCGGATGAAACTGGACTCCTTCCAGCGGCCATCGGCGATGGCGGATGCCCATAATCTCGTCCTGGTCGGTCCAGGCCGAGACCTCGAAGTCCTCCGGCACGGTGCCGCGCCGGATGATGAGGCTGTGGTACCGCGTCGCTTCAAACGGATTCGTGATGCCTTCAAAGATGGTCCTCCCATCATGGTTAATCATACTGGTCTTGCCATGCATCAGCCTGTCGTTGCGGACGACCTCGGCGCCGAACGCGAACCCGATGCACTGGTGTCCGAGACAGACGCCCATCAGGGGCACCTTGCCGGCGAAACGCCGGATGACGTCGTTCGAGACGCCGCCTTCGCGCGGCGTGCACGGGCCGGGTGAGACGATGATGTGGCTCGGCCCGAGCGCCTCGACCTCCTCCGGGGTCACCTTGTCGTTGCGGAAGACGCGCAGATCGAGCCCCGCGTCCAGTTCGCCGAGACGCTGGACAAGGTTATACGTAAATGAATCGTAGTTGTCGATGAGAACGATCATGCCGGACGCTTCCAATCAGACGCGGCCCTGCATCACCTCGACGAATTTGCGGATGGTGCGGTCGTAGGTCTTCTCGGCGTCGGGCGGGAAGAAGCAGCCGGGCAACTCGCCGATCGCACGGTGATACGCCACGCATTCGCAGCAGATGCCACGCTTGCTGCACGAGTACGTACACGTACAGTCCGCCAGGTTCTTCTCCCGGTTCTCGCAAACGGCCACAGGCTTGCCCCTTCTCATCGAAGTCCGAGGTCCAAGTCCTCCTATGATACGGTCCGGCGGGCGGCATGTCAAACGGGCAGGCAGGGCTGTCAACGCAAAGTAGAAATGTCCGGTTTCGTGCAAGATGAGAGTGTCCGCTTGAAAGGCTTTCAGGTTCAATGCCCATTCCCGGGGAAAGGGATTGAGGGCAACGGTAGCGCTGCTGTATCCGGAAGGTTGTGAAACTTTCGGATACAGACAGGAGGCTACCGCCGGCCGCTACTACTTGCGCGCACGTGTCATCACATATCAATGGCGCGCCCGGGAGGATTCGAACCTCCAACCTTCGGATTCGAAGTCCGCGACTCTATCCGTTGAGCTACGGGCGCAAGTCTCTGCAGCCAAATCACTTACGGCTGCGATAAGGAAGGGCGCGTGACCGGCAACGACAACCGCGTCAGCCCGATGCGCCATGCTTTCTTGTACCTTCAGGCCACAACGGGATCAAGCCAATTCGCGGCGCAAGAAGCAGACTCCTGCTGATTCTTGCTACCGACGAAGGTACACGAATCGCAAAAGAGTCTGCGGCGCCACTTCTTCACCGGCGTTGCGTTTCAAGGCCGAATCCGCAGGTCGAATTGCGGACAACGGTTTCTGCGGTGGCCCCGGAGGCGAATCCGGGCTTGCAGGGATGAGGAGTTTAGGTAGACTCCGCGAGAGATGGCCCACGGTGGCCGTGGGCCAGAGCGTGTTTGGAGAATCCCGGTTCACCGTTCCGACCGAAGCGACCTCGAAAGGAGGAATCTCGATGAGAAGACCCGACTGGAAAGCCGCCCTGCCTCTCGCGCTGCTGCTGATCGTCGCGGCGGGCTCCGCCGCCGGCCGCAGCGAGGCGGCCACGGCACGAGCCGCACCCGTGCCAGGGTCGACTGTGGAGACCGGCGCCGAGAGGAAACTCCTCTGGCAGATCGGCAAGGCGGACAACGACACCGCTGAGTTCGCCCTGGGGCGGGACGGCTACAAAGAGTTCGACCGCGACGGCTTCTTCATCGTCGGCCGGTCGGACGCGAAGCGCGACTGGCCGTACACGCATCCCGGCCCGGCCGATCCCTGGGCCGGCGGTCGGGCGCACACGTTCACGATCTTCTTCGGCCTGCGGAAGGCAGGCGGCGAGGCGCGGCTGGTGGTTGACCTGGCCGACACGCACGGCATGCGGCCGCCAACGTTGCGGATCGAGGTCAACGGCCGGCGGTTCCAGCACAAGACGCCGCCCGGCGGGTCGGACAAGTCGATCTCCGGGGACCCCGCGGCCGGCAAGGAGCACCGCTTCGCCATCCAACTTCCCGCCGGCGTCCTGAAGGACGGCCTCAACGAGATCGCCATCACCACCGTGGACCTGAGTTGGATCCTGTACGACTGGCTCGGCCTGGAGGGAAGCGAACAGACGGAGATTGCCCCCGCCGAGGGCGCGATGCTCAAGTCCGCCCGGCTGGTTCCGTGGCTCAGCCGCAAGGACGACAATCTCTCCCAGCCCCTGGTGGTCTCGCTGCTGTGCGTCGGGGCGGGAAAAGGCCTGACACTCCACGCGACCGGCCTGGAGCCGGTTAAGGTAGCGCCCAAGCCCGGCACGTCGAGCCTGGAACTGCGGCTGCCTCCCGTCAAGACGCCAACGGCCGTGACGGTCGAACTGCGCGAGGACGGCAGGACGCTGGACAAGCGGCAGGTCGTGCAGAAGCCCGCGACCGAGCGTCAGCCCGTGGACTACGTGGACTGCCTGCTCGGCACGTCCACATCGCGATGGATGCTCTATCCAGGCCCGTCAACGCCGTTCAGCATGGTCAAACTCAGCCCCGACAACCAGCGCAAGTGCTGGAAGGCGGGCTACGAGTACACCATCGAGAACATCGCGGGCTTCAGCCACATCCACTCCTGGACGATGGGCGGCCTGATGACGATGCCGACGACCGGCGACCTGAAGACCGCGCCCGGGGCCGAGAGAGACCCCGACGGCGGCTACCGATCGCGCTTCCGCCACGACACCGAGACGGCCGTGCCCGGCTACTACGCCGTCACGCTCGATGACTACGACATCCGCGCGGAACTGACCTCTACGGCGCGCGGCGGTTTCCAGCGCTACACCTTCCCCAAGGCGGCCAAGGCCCGCATCCTGTTGGACCTCGAGTTCCCCACCGAGTACGGCTTCCAGGTTCTGGACGCGAAGATCACCAAGGTCAGCG
>CAYVAM010000006.1:0-53180 GCA_964449275.1 uncultured Anaerolineales bacterium | reverse complement strand
GACGGAGTGTCCGGCCGTGCTGACGGAGTGTCGGCCCGTCGAGACGCGGTGCCCGGCGGTCGAGACGGAGTGTCCGCCCCGGCCGACGGAATGTCGCCCCGTCGAGACGTGGTGCCCGGCGGTGGAGACGGAGTGTCCGGGTGTGCTGACGACGTGTCCGCCGCGGCCGACGAAGTGCCAAGTGATCGAGACCCAGTGTCCGGTGAATGAGACGGAGTGCCCGGCGCTGCCGACGAATTGCCGCCCGGTCCAGACGGAGTGCCCGTCGGGGTACACGCGGTGTCCGCCCGTGCCGACGCGGTGTCCGGTGGTCCAGACGGAGTGCCCGCCGCTCCTTAGCCGGTGTCCGCCGGTCGATACGATGTGCCCGCTCGGGTCCAACGTGACGGTGTGCCCACTGCAACCGACGGCCTGCGTGGGGCCGGCGGAAACCGTGTGCCCGGTCGCAACGATATGTCCGCCGCAACCGACGGCCTGCGCGCCGGGCATCGAAACCACGTGCCCGGTCGAAACGATGTGTCCGCCGGTTGATACGCGGTGCCCGAAGACGTCGACCAGGTGTCCGCTGGAGCAGACACGCTGTCCGCCCGTCCTGACCAAGTGTCCGGCGGTGGACGTGCAGTGCCCGACGCCCAACATCTGACGGGCGCACAGGAGGTAAGTGCCGGGATCCGATGCCCGGCGTCAGGCGACGCCAGCCGATTGGCGCGAATCCGACAGTTCAGGGGCGGTCACGATGGTGGCCGCCCCTTGTCAGTATGACCACGCCGTGGTACGCTCTTTGCGGCAAAGGGAACCCATCCGGCCATGAGCGAGCCAGTCTTCGAAGCGCGCGGCGATCCCCCTGCGGACGATAACTCAAACGAGGTCCCTGTCGGCGTGGTTGTCGCCGCCGTCTGCGGTCTGGCCGCCGCCTGGATCGCCGCCGGCGCCGTCGGGTTGCTGCATCACTCGCTCCGCCATGGGCTGGTGATGCTGGCGATGGGTGCGGCCGTCGTCTCGTGTTGGCCCCGGAAGCAGACGCGGGTTCGGGCGGCAGGGATTGTGCTCGCCGTGCTGGTGGGGCTGGTGCTGAACGCCTCGTCGGCGCCGACCGCGGGCGTGATGGCCGTGGCGGTGGTGCTGGCGGGCCTGGCGGCCGGCCGGTCGGGTGCGGACCGCAAGGTTGTGCTCGTGGCGGCCAAGGCGGTGGCGGTCTTCGGCCTGTACCGGATGGTGGTGATGTCGGTTCCGGTTTTGTGGGCGGTGGCCGACGCCGCAAGCGTTGGACTCGGCCGCGCGGCGGGGGCGATTGCCGGCCGGCCGCTGTCGGTCGGCTCGTCGTTCGCCGGGCTGGATTTCCTTGTCCTGATGGCCGCCCTGTTCGGCCTGTGGCTGGCCGCATCGCCGCGGCCTCGCCTGTGGCGCGGTATCGCTGCGGCCGCGGGAATCCTGGCCGGGCACCTGGTCTATCTGCTCGTTATCGCTCGCGCGGCGCAGTTGATCGATGCCATTCCTGCCGACCAGGCCGGTGAGGCGGCCGGCGCGGCGCGGGCTGCCTTGTCTCGGGAAGCATGGTCGTTCTGGGCGGCTGTGGGAAGCCTGCTGCCGTGGCATCTTCCGGCGTTGGCGGGTCTGATTCACGTCGCCGTGGCGGCGCTGATGCTGCGGTGGTCGCCGCCCGCCCCCGCTGAGGAGGGCGGTACGGTGCGGACGTTGGTTGGCCGGCCGGTTTTCCTGGTCGTCGGCGTCCTGGCGGTGGTTGCGCTTTCCATGGCGACGGCGCTGTATCCGGCGCCGGCGAGTCTGGCCGGCAAAAGGATAGTCGCTTACGAAAAGGGCTTCCTGAACTGGCTCAGGCCCCGGCACGGCGAGTACGGCCGGCTCTCGATCGGCATGTACGGGATGCTGTCGGACCTCGTGGAGAGTTTCGGCGCCACGTTCCTCAAGTCGCCCGACCTCTCGGAAGATGACCTGCGCGACGCCGACGCTCTTGTGCTCATCTTTCCGAACGAGCCGTGGGAAGACGGGCAACTCGACCGCATCTGGAAGTTCGTCCGCGACGGCGGGTCGCTGCTTGTTCTGGGCGAACACACGACCGTTGAAGAGGACGGCGCCGCGCGCTTCAACGACGTCCTTGCGCCGACCGCCATGCGGGTCGAGTTCGATTCGGCCCAATGGGCGGTGGGCGGATGGCTCGACTGTTACGAGACGCTCTCGCATCCGATAACGGCACGGCCTCGCGACGACCGGAACAGTTTTGGCATCGTCATCGGGGCCTCGGTCCGGGCCCGCCGCCCGGCGCGGCCGCTTATCCTCGGACGATGGGGCTGGTCCGACGGCGGTGACCGCGGAAGCGACCGGGCCATGATGGGCAACGACCGGTACGACCCCGGCGAACGCCTCGGCAACGTCTGCCTGGCCGCCGAGCAGTCGCTCGGCAAGGGCAAGGTCATCGTCTTCGGCGACACCTCGTCGCTGACGAACGGCATTGCCATCGGCGACTACAAGTTCGTCTCGGCGCTGCTGGCGTACCTGGTGGATCCGTCCTCGGCCCCGTCGTGGTGGCGCATGGTGCTGGGCCTGGTGGCGGCGGCGGTCGCCGCCCTGACGCTGATCCCGGCGCCGGGGCCGTGGCGTGTCGGCGTGGTCGCTGCGGTCGCCGCGGTCTCGCTCCTGGCGTGTACGGCCGCCACGTATCGAGAGAACGTCACGCTGCCCGACGGGCGGCTGCGGCAGCCGAACAACGTGGCCTACATCGACGCGTCGCACCTGGAGGCCTACAGCCAGGAGGCGCTGCGCGACGACGGCATCATGGGCCTGGAACTGACGCTGATGCGAAACGGGTTCCTGGCGCTGTCGCTGGGCGAGTTCGAGCGCGAGGCGCTCGATCGGGCCGGCCTGCTCGTCTCGATCGCGCCGTCGCGTCCGTTTTCGCGGAGCGAGCGCCAAGCCGTCCGCGATTTCGTGGCCGGCGGCGGGGTGTTCATCTGCACGGCGGGCTGCGATGCGTGCGGTCCGGTCGCCCCACTTCTCGCGGAGTTTGGTTTTCGGGTCGGGGACCCGCGCGGCCCGGACCACGAGCCGGTGCCGCTGGGACATTTCAAGTCGCCGTACGTGAACGTGGAGGGGCGGGCGCATCACGTCCGGTTCCACGCCGCCTGGTCTGTGGTCGAGGACCCGTCCGGCCTGATCCCGCCTCCCGGCGAGTCGGCCGGGCCGGTCCAGGTGTTCGCCTACGGCCAGGCGAACGTGCCGGTCATCCTCGGACGCGGGTGGGGAAAGGGCAGGGTCATCGTCGTCGGCGACACCGGGTTTGCGATGAACAAGAACCTGGAGCGCGCCGACGGGTCGCCGATTGAGGGCATGCGGGAGAACGCCGATTTCTGGCGGTGGTTCCTGGCGCTGGTGACCGACCGTCCCCGATGGATGCCGCCGGGTCCTGAGAAGCCCGCCCCCGCGACCGGGGCAGGCGCCGGCGAGGAGAAACCATGATCCGCACGTGGGTGGCCATCGCGATCCTGGCCGCATCCTGGCTGCCCGGCCTGGGGTACTACCGCGGCGCCGACTGGCGTGTCTGGGCCCTCATGGTTGCCGTGGGAACGGTTCTTCTCGTCGGGTCGATCCCGCGGAAACCGGGCCGATGGCAGGCGGCGGCTGCGGTCGTTCTGCTGTTGCCGGCGATCGTCGTGTGGCCGTGGCCGTATCGGGCGGCCCCGGTTCTTCTGGCGGCGGGTCTGGCGCTGGCGGCCCTGCCGATTCCACGGGGGTGGCCGAAGCGTATCGGCGGCGCGGCGGTGGTGGCCGGCGTTGTGCTGCTGGCCCAAGGCCTCGGGTTCTATGCCTACGAGACGCTCACCGCCCGCTCGCACGACCTGCCCTGGCCTCTGCCGCACGTCCTCGGCGTGATGGCGGGTTTGCTGGGTCAGGACTCTGCGGTCAGCGGGTCTGCGCTGTCGCTGCACTCGATGCGGATGGTTCATCGGATTGGTGCGACGTGGGAACTGCTTCTGGACGGGCCGACCTGCGGTTTCCTGATTGGCGGTATCGCGTACCTGTTCCTGTGGGGCGGCAGGCGGCGGCCATGGCGCCGGGCGGCGGTTCTGGCGGCCGTAACGCTGATCTGGCTTCCCGTCCGGGCCGGTCTTCTGGCGGCGCTCTACCTGCACCGTGTGCTGGTTACGGATTACGATTCGCCGCTTGCAGTGATGAACCAGTTCTGGAGTACGCCGGTGCACCTGGTGCTGCTGGCGGTGCCGGTGCTTCTGGCGTGGCGGTTCGTGAGCCCCCGCGTGGGCGCCGCAGCGGAGAGTCCGCCCGCCGTGGGCGCGAAACCGTCCTGGCGGCGCAGCGGCGGCGTGGTGGTATTCGCCTGTGCCGTTGCCGTCCTGGCGGCGGCCGTCCTGTGGGACCCGGTGGGCGACCGCAAGGCCGGACGCGTCTTCGTCGAGGAAGGCCATTCGACGTGGGAACCGACCACCCGCCCGATGGATACCCAGTGGTACGGGCACGACTCCGGGTACAACTACGCCTGCATGTACGATTACCTGGGCCGGTTCTACGAGATGTCGCGGCTGACGGACCCCATCAGCGACACCGCCCTCTGGGATTGCGACGTGTTGATGCTCAAGACGCCGACGTCGGCCTACGGGCCGGAGGAGATCGAGGCCATCCACCGTTTCGTGAGCCGCGGCGGCGGGCTGCTCCTTGTGGGCGAGCACACGAACGTCTTCCACACGGGCGAGCATCTGAACAGCGTGGCCCGGAAGTTCGGCTTTGCGTTCCGCTACGATTGCCTGTTCGGCATCGACTGGTTCTTCGACCAGTTGTACGAGTTGCCGCTCGTGCCGCACCCCATCGTCCGGCACATGCCGCCGCTCGACTTTTCGGTGTCGTGCTCGATTGCGCCCGGCACAAGCGCCGGCCGCGCGGTCATACGGGCCGCCGGCCTCAAGAACGCTCTGGCCGACTACCACGCCAGCAACTTCTATCCGCGGGCCGAGGACCGGCCGGACATGCGGTACGGCGCGTTCGTCCAACTGTGGGCGAGTCGCTACGGCCAGGGCCGCGTCGTCGCCTTCGGCGATTCGACCATCTTCTCGAACTTCAGCCTGTTCGAGCCCGCCAAGGCCGAACTGATCCTCGGCATGGTTGAGTGGGCCAACCACCGCGACGCACTGGGCAATCCGCGCCCGTGGCTTGCCGCCGTGAGCATCATCCTGGGGGCGTTCGGATTGTATCTGGTGCGCGGCTGGTCGGGCGGATGGATGTGGCTGCTGGTTGCGGGGATGCTGGGCCACGCCGTCTGCGCCGCCGGCATCCGGGAATACAACCGCCGGGCGATGCCGCTGCCGGAAGCCGTGCGGCCGTACGTCCTGGTGACCATCGACCGTACGGCCTCTGAGGTGATTCTCTCGAAGGGCGGGTTCATCGCCGGCAGGGAGGACGGTTTCGCGATCTTCGAGCGGTGGATCCTTCGGCTGGGTTATTTCACCCGCCGGGCCGACGGTCCGGACGCGGCCGGGGGGAACCTGGTCGTCGTCCTCAATCCGTCCCGCGACGCTGCCCGAGAGCACGTGATCGCCCTGGCCGACTACGTGAAGAACGGGGGACATCTGCTGGTGCTGGATTCGGCCAAGAACGCGAAGTCAACCGCCAACAGCCTGCTCTGGCCTTTCGAGATGGCCGTGGACCACGGGACCGACCTCGCCGGACAGGTGACGGGCCCGTCCGGCTGGCCGGCCATCGACGTGGATGCCGCCTGCGAGGTGGCGGGAGGCCGCGCGTTGGCTCGCGTCGGTGGCAAGCCGGTGGCGGCCACCGTGCGGTGGGGGGAGGGGTCGGTCACCGTCATCGGGTTCTCGCATCGGTTCAGCGACCGCAACATGGGCGTGACGGGCGACATCGAGCCGGACGAGACGATGCGCAGCGTGTACGAGTTCGAGTTCAAGTTGCTGCGGGCCATCGTCGAAGGGCAGTTGCCTGCCGCGCCGGCTTCCCCCTGACACCGACCCGCCGCACAATGCCGACGGTTCTCAGGCTAACCCTAAGGAGCGGACTGATGTATAGAGTATCCCAACATGCCGCTTGGTTGATGTTGACAAGGGTATCTTTCGCCGTCCTGTTGGCCATCGGCGCTACGGTGGGCGGCGCAAGAGCCGTAGCGGGCGCCGGCCCGCCCCCAGCGCGGGAGATTCTGGCGGCCACGGGCGTCAAGGGCGGCCTGGTCGTCCACGTCGCCTGCGGCGACGGGAAACTGACGGCCGCACTGCACGCCGGCGACAGTTACCTCGTTCACGGTCTGGACGCCGATGCCGCCAACGTCGCTGCGGCCCGCGACCACATTCGCACGCTCGGCCTCTACGGCAAAGTGTCGGTCGAGCAGTGGACGGGGAAGCGCCTGCCGTACGCCGACAACCTGGTCAACCTGCTCGTCTCCGAAAGTCTCGGCGAGGTTCCGATGGAGGAAGTCATGCGGGTGCTGGCCCCGCGCGGCGTAGCGTACATCAAGACGGGGGGCACGTGGACCAGGACGGTCAAGCCCTGGCCGGGCGATATCGACGAATGGACGCATCATCTGCACGACGCGGGCGGCAACGCCGTGGCCAACGACCGCGTGGTCGGCCCGCCGCGGCATCTTCAGTGGACGGCCGGGCCGCGCTGGGCACGCAGCCACGGGTGGACGCCGAGCGTCAGCGCGATGGTCTCGGCCGGCGGTCGGCTGTTCGCCATCTGCGACGAGACGCTGACGTGCGTGGACGGCACGGTGCCGGACAAGTGGTTCCTCACGGCGCGCGACGCCTTCAGCGGCGTGCTGCTGTGGAAGCGCCCCGTGCCGCACTGGGGCTCGAAGGAGTTCAGCGGCATTGGCGGCACAGGCCGAGGAGTGACCAACGGACGATTCTCCATGCCGCCATACGTGGGCAAACGCCTGGCGGCCGTGGGCGACACCGTCTACGTAACGCTCGGCGCGGCCGCGCCGGTGACGGCCCTCGACGCGGCGACCGGCAAGGAGCGGCGCGTCTACGCCGAGACGGCCCGTGCCGATGAGGTCCTCGTCAGCGACGGCAGGTTGGTCGTTTCGATCAACCCGGCCGAGAAGGTCGAAGCCGTCGCGCCCGGCAGGGGCGAGCCACCCGCTGCCCCGCCCGGCAAGCACGTTTGCGCGGTCGATGCGACCAGCGGACGCGTGCTCTGGAAGAAGGGCCCGTTCGTGGGAGTCCGCGCCAGCAGGGGGCAGGATCCGTTCGGCAGGCTGGAGTTGGCGGCCGGCGACGGCCGGGTCTTCCTTCTTACGCGGGAGGCCATCGAGAGCCTGGAGGCGGCGTCGGGCAAGAGCGTCTGGCGGATCGAGCGCCCCGCCCTGCCCGCCGGCGCCGTGCGGCGAATCGGATTCGCAGGCATGTTCGAGTACCTCCTCACGGTGATGGTGTACACCGACGGCGTGGTCCTGCTGGCCCAGCCCGAACCGAACACGCACCACACCTACCACACCATGCCCGGCACGCTCTACGCCTTCGACGCCAAGGACGGGCGGCAGATGTGGAAGCACGCCTACGGCGGATGGGGCCACTGTACCCAGCCGGACGTGTTCGTTGTGGACGACAGGGTTTGGACCCACGTGAACGCCAAGACCCCGTTCGGTTCCGTGTGGGGCAAGGGGTTCAAGGCCAAGGACACGAGCGAGGTAAACTACCGCATCCAGGCGCTCGACCTGCGGACCGGCAAGGTCCGCAATGAACTTCCGAGCAAAGAGATATTCAACGTCGGGCACCATCACCGCTGCTACCGGAACAGGATTACGGAGCGGTTCCTCATGTCGTCGCGCCGCGGTGTGGAGTTCGTGGACCTGGCCTCCGGAGAGAACTACCAGAACCACTGGGTCCGCAGCGGATGCCAACTCGGCAACCTGCCGTGCAACGGTCTGCTCTACGTCGCGCCGCACCCGTGCGCCTGTTACATCGACGCCAAACTCATCGGATTCAACGCCCTGGCCCCCGCCTCAGCCGGTCCGCGCCTTGCCGGGCGTGCGACCGTCAACGCGCGCCTTGTTAAGGGTCCGGCGTATGGTTCTCGGATGTCGGATCTGAGATCTCAGATTTCAGACGCCGATTGGCCCACGTACCGGCACGACGCCCGGCGGAGCGGAGCGACCGAATCCACCGTCGCTGCGGAACTGAAGGTCGCATGGCAGTCGAACATCGGCGCCCGGCCGAGCGGCCTGGTCGTCGCCGACGGCAAGGTGCTCGTAGCCGGCGTGGACGCCCACGCGGTGCACGCGCTCGGCGCCGACGACGGCCACGTGGCCTGGACCTATACGGCCGGCGCCCGCGTGGACTCCCCGCCCACCGTCCACAAGGGGCTGGCGATCTTCGGCTCGGCCGACGGGCGCGTCACCTGCCTGCGTGCCTCGGACGGCGCGCTGGTCTGGCGGTTCCACGCCGCGCCCGCGGGGCGGCGCGTGATGGCGTTCGGCCAGTTGGAGTCGCCGTGGCCCGTGCCCGGCAGCGTGCTGGTCGAGGACGGCACGTGCTGGTTCGCGGCCGGCCGGTCGTCGTACCTCGACGGCGGCATCCGCCTCTACGCCCTCGACCCCGTGACGGGGAAGGTCGCCAAGCAGGAAACGATCTACCACCCCGATCCCAAGACGGGCAAGATGACGCCCGTGACCGACGGCCACGCGATGACCGGGCTGTTGAACGACATCCCCGCCACCGACGGCGTGAGCGTGTTCATCCGCCAGATGAACGTCTCGGCCTCCGACGGCCGACGCGGGTTGCACCTCTACACCACGGGCGGATACCTCGACCCGAGTTGGTTCAATCGGACGTTCTGGAAGGCCGGCCGGGCCCAGACAAGCGGCCTCATGGTCCTCGGTAAAGACGTGGCCTACGGTGTGGAGATCTACCCCTCGCGCAGCCGCGAGACGGTCTTCAAACCGGGCGCCGCGAACTACCGGCTGACGTGCTATTCGCTGAAGGCAAGCGCCGACGCCGCCCCCGCCGCGGGCGGCAAGCAGGCGAAGGCCAAGCGGGGCGGAGCGCGAGGGCCGAAGGCGGTCTGGGAGCAGCGCGTCCCCATCCGCATCACCGCCATGGTCCGCGCGGGCGATACGCTCTTTGTGGCCGGGTCGCCCGACATCGTGGACCCCAAGGACCCACACGGTGCGTGGGAAGGTCGCAAGGGCGGCGTGCTGGCCGCCTTCTCCGCGTCGGACGGAAAGAAACTCGCCGAGCGCAAACTCGCCGCGCCGCCCGTCTGGGACGGTATGGCCGCAGCCGCAGGACGGCTCTACCTTTCCACGAAGGACGGCAAGGTGCTGTGCTTCGCGCCGCGTTAGTGCAGCAATGCCACTTAGCCCTTTGCGCGGTGGGTCTGGAGTCCCCACCGCGCGAAACTCGCATGACAGAGCGCAGTCCGCGCGGGCGATGATTGACCTTTGCGGCCGAAGAGGCGAGAATACCGCTCGTCCCTTGACGAAAGGAGCGTGGGCGGATCATGCGGAACTCTCGCGCCGCAGGAGTTGCGATTCTCTGTCTGGCGGCGGTCTTTCTGACCGAGCGCCGCGCCTGCGCCGGCGAGGCGGCGCGCGGGCCGGCCGTGCTCGACACGCAGGCGCTCGCGCGGTACGTTGAGGCGTTCAACGCCGCCGACGAGGAACTCTACGCCAACATCCCCAACGCGAAGGCACTGGCGTTCCTCAGGGCGAACGTCCCGCTCTTCGAGTGTCCCGACAAGGACATCGAGCGGACCTACTACTTCCGCTGGTGGACCTATCGCAAGCACGTCAGGAAGACGCCCGACGGCTGGGTGATCACGGAGTTCCTGCCGAAGGTGCCGTGGTCCGGCAAGCACAACACGATTCCGTGTCCCGCCGCCCACCATTTTTATGAGGGCCGCTGGCTGCGCGACCCCGCGTATCTGGACGACTACGCCGTGTTCTGGTTCCGCAAGGGCGGCAGCCCGAGGCGCTACAGTTTCTGGGCGGCCGATGCCTACTGGGCCCGGCACCTTGTCCGACCCGACAAGGCTTTCATCACGGGCCTGCTCGACGACCTCGCCGGCAACTATCGCGAGTGGGAGAAGAAGCGGCTGGAGCCCGACGGCCTCTTCTGGCAGGTGGACGACCGCGACGGCATGGAGGTCTCGGTCGGCCGCAGCGGCAAACGCGCCACCATCAACTCATACCTGTACGGCGACGCGGTCGCGATTGCGAAGATCGCCGGCCTCGCCGGCCGCAACGACCTGGCGGAGGAGTTCGCGGCCAAGGCCGGGCGCATCCGGCGCCTGGTCCAGGAGAAACTATGGGACAAGGAGGCCGGGTTCTTCAAGGTCCTGCCGCGAGACAAGGACGCGAAACTCGTTGACGTGCGCGAACTGCACGGCTACACGCCGTGGTACTTCAACCTGCCCGAACCGGGCAAAGGCTGCGAGGTGGCGTGGAAACAGTTGATGGACCCGAAGGGGTTCCACGCGCCCTTCGGCCCGACCACCGCCGAGCAGCGTCACCCGGGGTTCAAGGTCTCTTACCAGGGGCACGAGTGCCAGTGGAACGGGCCGAGTTGGCCCTACGCCACGTCCGTGACGCTGACCGCCCTGGCGAACGTGTTGAACAACTACGAACAGACGGCCGTCGGCAAGGCCGACTACTTCCAGACGCTTGGCATCTATACCCGCAGCCACCGCCTCAAGCGAGCAGGCGGCCGCATCGTCCCGTGGATCGGCGAGAACCTCAACCCGCACACCGGCGACTGGATCGCCAGGACGCGGCTCAAGGCGTGGAAGAACGGCGCCTGGGATCCGCGGAAAGGCGGCAAGGAGCGCGGCAAGGACTACAATCACTCTACCTACTGCGACCTGGTCATCACGGGCCTCGTGGGCCTGCGGCCGCGGGCCGATGATACCGTTGAAGTCAACCCGCTCGTTCCCGACGGCACGTGGGACTGGTTCTGCCTCGACAACGTGCTGTACCACGGTCGCGTGCTGACCGTCCTGTGGGACAAGACGGGGACGAAGTACGGGGAAGGAAAAGGTCTGCGTGTGCTTGCCGACGGCCGCCAGATCGCCCGATCCGATTCGCTCGGCCGCGCGACGGGCCGTCTCGCCCCCACGAATTGATCGCGCGGCCGGGGTCCGACGAAGGTTATCCCAGGGGGGGAACAGGAGCACCGTCACATGATACGAACTGGACACGGAGTCGCGCTGGCACTGGCCCTGGTCTGCTGCGCCGGGCTGATGGCGGCCGAGTTGGGGCAGAAGGCGGCGGAGCCCGCCGCACGGGTCACGCCCCCGCCCAAAGCGGTGGTCGGAGCCTTCGGCCTCGATCCGTTCTACGCCAAGTACGTGAGCGCGGGCGGCGTGCCCGTCATCGGGTCCGAGAAGGTCAACGATTTCGCGCTGCTCGAGGCGGCGTACCTGGTGAACCGGATGCTCGCCGACCGGCCGGATATCCTCGGCGCCCTCATCAAGAACAAGGTCCGCGTGGTCGTGATGGCGACGGCCGAGTTCACGACCGGCGTCCCGGAGCACAGCGACCTTGATCCGCCCGCCTTCTGGGACAAGCGTGCCCGCGGTCTGGGCGCGACGCCCGTGCGGCCGGCCACGAGTTGCGGCGAGGAGAATCTGCTCCACTACCCGGGCGACCCGTACGACACGGAGAGCATTCTCGTGCACGAGTTCGCCCATACGATCCATCACATGGGCCTCAACACGATCGACAAGACCTTCGACCGCAGGCTCAACGAGACCTACCGCAAGGCGATAGCCAAGGGTCTGTGGAAAGGCAAGTACGCCTCGACCAATCGCGCCGAGTATTGGGCCGAGGCCGTGCAGTCGTGGTTCGACACAAACCGCCCGCCCGACCACGACCACAACCACGTGAACACGCGCGAGGAACTCAAGGCCTACGACCCGGCCGCCGCCAAACTCATCGAGGGCGTGTTCGGCGACAAGCCGTGGCGGTACCGCAGGCCCGAGGACCGCAAAGAGCCCGGCCACCTGAAAGGCTACGACGCCGCCAAGGCGCCACGGTTCGCCTGGCCCGAGCGTGTCACCAAGGCCTTCGAGGAGCACCAGAAGCCGAAGAGAATCGAGCACGAGCGGCAGACGGTCGAAGGCTGGACGGTGCACGTCGATACGCGGTTGCTCGGCCAGGAGAAGGACGTGGGCGGTCCGGCCCTGAAGATCCTGGCTGCCAAACTGTACGGCATCACGCTCGTCGTGCCGGAGAAGGCGCTGGCGAAACTGCGTGAGGTGCCCGTCTTTCTCGACCTCGACCATCGCCTCGGCGCCATGCAGTACCATCCCTCGGCCGGGTGGCTGAAGGGCCACGGCCACGACCCGGCCATGGTCAAGGCGGTCCACATTCCGAACGCCCGAAACTTCGTGAGAATGTGGCGGCGGAACAGCCAGCCGAGCGTCGTCCTGCACGAACTCGCCCACGCCTACCACGACCGCGTCTTCGGCTTCGACTACCCGAAGATCCGGGCCGCCTACGACCGGGCCGTCAAGGCGGGCCGCTACGAGAGCGTCCTGCACATCGGCGGCAAGATGACACGCCACTACGCGCTCACGAACCACAAGGAGTACTTCGCCGAGGCCAGCGAGGCCTTCTTCGGAACGAACGACTTCTACCCCTTCGTCCGCGCCGAACTCAAACAGCACGACCCGGGGCTGTACGAGGTGCTCGAGGAGGTCTGGGGCACGAAGCGCAAAGGGCGGTAGGCCGCCCGCGCCGCGAGCCGCGACGGGCGTCCGGCACAAAGAGGAACGGGCTGTGAACAGACGCGGTTTCTTGAAAAGCCTGGCACTTGGCACAGCGGCGCTGGCCGTGCCGCGAATCGCACGCGGAAAGGATGCCGTGAAAAACCCGAACATCGTCTTCATCATGGCCGACGACATGGGCTACGGCGACGTCGGTTGCTATAACCCCGACTCGAAGATCCCCACGCCGCACATCGACCGTCTGGCCAAACAGGCCATGCGGTTCACCGACGCCCACTCGCCGTCGGCCGTCTGCACGCCCACGCGGTACGGCATCCTGACCGGGCGTTACTGCTGGCGCACCTGGCTCAAGAACGGCGTCGTGGGCGGGTACACGCCGCCGCTCATCGAACCGGAGCGCCTGACCGTTGGCTCGTTCCTCCAAAAACACGGGTACACGACGGCGTGCATCGGCAAGTGGCATCTGGGCCTGGGATGGACCCGGCAAAACGGCTTCGTCGCAACCTGGAAGGATGCCAAGGCGCATTTCAAAGGTTCCTGGCAGGACGGTGACGCGAAGGAGGGCATGAACGTCGATTTCACGAAGCCGATTCACGGCGGGCCGACGGACCTCGGATTCGATTACGCATACTTTACGGCGGCCTGCTCGACCATCGACGGGCCGTTCTGTTATATCGAGAACAACCGAACCGTCGGCATCCCCGACAAACCGATTCACGTAGATAAGAAGAAGGGCTCGGGTTACCGGCCGCGCCCGGGATGGGTCGCCCCGGGATTTGATATCGAGAACGTGGACCCCACGTTCACGCGCAAGGCGATTGAGTTCATCGAACGCAGCCGCAACGAGAGTCCCGAGCGGCCGTTCTTCGTGTACCTGCCGCTCTCGGCGCCCCACGCGCCGTGGCTGCCCCCGAAGTTCGTCCAGGGCAAAAGCCAGGCCGGGCCGCGCGGCGACCAGGTCGTCCTGGTCGATTGGTGTGTGGGGCAGGTTGTCCAGGCGCTCGACCGCTTGAACCTGGCCGACGACACGCTGCTCGTCGTCACCAGCGACAACGGGCCGAGATGGGGCGTGGGCGGGCACAAATCCGCCGGCGACCTTCGCGGCCACAAGTCGCACACCTGGGAAGGCGGCCATCGCATCGCGTTCATCGCACGGTGGCCGGGCAGGATCGCGCCCGGCGCCGTCTGCGACGAGCCGATCTGCCTGACCGACCTGATGGCGACCTGTGCGGCGGTGCTCGGCGTTCGGTTGCCCGAGGACGCCGGCCAGGACTCCTTCAACATCCTGCCGGCCCTTCTCGGCGAGAAACGCGACGAGCCTATCCGCGAAGCGCTCGTGTCGCACTCCGTCTTCGGCGTGTTTGCGATCCGCCGGGGGCCATGGAAACTCATCCTCGAATGCAGAGACTCGGGCGGGTGGGTCAAGCCGAGGGGCCACGGCCCCAAGCCCGGAAGCCCCGGCCAGTTGTACGACCTCCGGAAGGACCCCGCAGAGCAGAACAACCTCTTCGACGAGAAGCCCGAGATCGTGCAGCGCCTGACGGCACTCCTGGAACAATACAAGAAAGAGGGACGAAGCGCGCCGGTCGAAACCGGATGACACGCCGCCGTTGCCTGCTGCTGCGGCGTGTTGCAACCCGCAAAACTATCGCTCCGTTACTGCTCATTTGACGGGTGCCACTGGCGGCTTGTCCGCCAGTGCATTCCCGAAATCGGGTGGGCACTCGCCGCGACGAGTGGCACCCGGCAAATCAACTGGGACAGAAAACTATCGCAATTCAGGCATGTCTCTATCACTTCGCGCGGAGGCCCGCCGCGCAATGCCGTGCACCACTCGAACGTAAACTGCTGTGGCGGGGATGAGGAGGGGCCGGTCGCCGGGACCAGGCACCAGGCACGATGGTCGCACACGCGGGGCCTGTAATCGGAGCCGCGGCTGCGACTTCCTCGGCGGCCGCAGCAGCCGGGCTTCGCCGGAGAGCATCCTCAGCCGTATGCTTGACCAGGTGATGATCGCCCCGTTCGCTCCGAGGCCCAGACACCCCTCCTGCGGCACGTCCCACCCGTTTATGGGGGCAAGGTCCGACTGCTCGCCCCGCCAATCGATGATGGACCTGCCGTCCAGACCCACGCGAATCCGGGCCTTGTCGTCTTCGACCTCCACCCGGACTTGCAGGTAGTGGGCCCGGTCGTTTTCAATGGTGCCGGGTTTGACGGTGCTCTCGTTGGAGATGGCGTGCGCCCTGCGGATACTGGACAGCCCGTGCGCCTGCCCGGCGTACGTGCTGAGGAACAAGATGACCTTGGTCTGCCCTACGGGCAGGACGGTCGAAATGGCATCGCGTCCCTCTGTCCGGACGAACCGGAGTTGCAGTTCATAACTGCCCTCCGGGGCCACCGGAATGGTGATGCGGCTGCGTGTGGCCCGTCGGACGAGGGCGATACCGCCGGGCGCCCGCCGCCACGTGCTGCTGACCGCATCCTTCGCGGGGTCAATCAGCGCAAGGAGGTTGATCCACGCGCCCGTACCGGATCTCGATGGCCCGGACCGCGAGGCCGTGGTCATCTTCGCGGCGGCTTGCTCGATCTTCTTCAGCGCGAGCGTCGCGCGGGTGCGGTTCAGGTCCTTGGGCGTGTGCATCTTGAGGAAGCGCTCCAGGTAGGCGCGGGCGCGGACGTACATGGCGGGTTTGGCGCCGGGCGTGGCCTTGGCGGCCAGACGTGCGTACCATTCGCCGAGTTCGAGGCACGCGAGTTCCGGTGCCGCCTCCACGCCCTTTGCGGCGGCCGGAACGTATTTCAGCAGCGCCTTGTCCACCACGCCTTTCAACCACTTCGCGGCCGTCGCCGGATTGTCGAGGTCCACGAGGTACAGGCGGACGATTTTTTCTCTGGCGGCCGTGTTGGCGGGGTCCCGCTCCACCAGGGCCTTGAGGTTCGCGGTTTCACGCTGTGTCCTGATTTGCAGCGCCATCTGCTCGGCCCGCGCCTCGATGGCCTTGAGTCTCGCGCTGGCGATCTCGCGGGCCGTGTTGCGGGCCCGCAGGCAAGCGGGCAGCGCCTCGGCGGGTGTCCCGGCCGCAGCCTTCGCGTCCGCGAGGGCCAGGAGCGCGTCGATCAGCGTCTCGCCGGCCGCTTTCTTCCCGTCACCCCGCGCGGAATGGAACTGTTTCTGCCGGATCTCCACCACCCGGTCGGCGCATGCGGCGGCCCTATCGGGAACCTGCGACATCAGAAACTCCATCGCCGCGATGGTCGTGGCGACACCGTCCGGGTGCGGCCCCGCCAAGTCGGCCGCCTTCTCACAGAGAACTGCCAGCAGCGCCGGCTGACCGGTCGCCTTCTTTGCGCCCGCAAGGAGACGACCCGCCAGTTTGACGTCGTCCCGCGCGTCTCCCGTCGCTCGCACACGCTTCAGGTCTTCGCCGTAGAGGGCGTTGAACGCCTCGGTGGCTTCCTCGGTCCCCGCCGCACGCAACGGCATCGCTGAGACCACCAGGACGGTGCATAAGACGTAAGCAAGACGAGGTTTGTGACCCATGGCGCATCCCCCCGTTCGCCCGGAAGCGAGAGCGGCTCACTGTCGTGATGAATCGGCACGTCAGTATGGCCCAAAAGAGGTACGGTGTCAAAGCGCTTTTGGGGCGCCTCCGGGAAGGGGTGCGGCAACAATTTCCCTCAGCCTCGCCCCATCCTGCCGTGCCATTGACTTGCCTCAGACGCGGCATTAGTCTGTTTCCGTGCCGCCGGCCGTGCGGCGGTGCGCTGAGACGGTCGTTCCTCGGCCGACCGCGGACAAGAGGAAGAGATCATGTATCCGACCGTTCTGCTGCCGGTGTTGTGTGCGGCGTTGGTTGGGATGGGTGTGGCGTTGCCGGCGGCGGAGGCGGCCGAGCCGCCCGGCGCCGGCGACCGCATCCAGCCTTGGCCGAAGAATCCCTATTACTGGCAGTTCAAGGGCAAGCCCGTCCTGCTCTTGGGCGGGTCGGTCGAGGACAACCTCTTTCAGATACCGAACCTGGCGGAGCACCTCGACCTTCTGAGCGCGGCCGGCGGGAACTACGTCCGGTGCACCATGAGTTGCCGCGACGACGGCAACGTCTGGCCGTTCGCCGGGACGGGCGGCGCGTACGATCTGGACAAGTGGAACGGCGAGTTCTGGCGCCGCTTCGATCGCTTCCTCACCGAGACCGGCAAGCGCGGCATCATCGTGCAGATCGAGGTCTGGGCCACGTTCGATTACTATCGCGACATCTGGGCCCGCAACCCCTTCAACCCGAAGAACAACGCGACCTACACGGCCGAGGCGTCGGGCCTGCCCACGACGGTCAACTCGCACCCGGTCAAGACCGGGAACGATTTCTTCCGGTCGGTGCCCGGGGCGAAGCACCTGAAGGTGGTGCTCACGTACCAGGAGCGGTTCGTTGAGAAACTGCTCGCTTACAGCCTCCGCCACGACCACGTCCTGTACTGCATGGACAACGAGACGAGCGTCACGCCGAAGTGGGGCGCGTACTGGGCGGCGTTTATCCGCAAGAAGGCGAAGGCCGCCGGCCGTCAGGTCGAGGTCACCGAGATGTGGGACAAGTGGGACCTCGCGCATCCGCAGCACAACGCCACGTTCGACCATCCGGAGACCTACTCGTTTGTCGATATATCGCAAAACAACCACAACAAGGGGCAGACGCACTACGATAATATGCAGAAGCAGCGGCGGCGCCTCGCACGCCGGGTCCGCCCGATGAACAACGTGAAGATCTACGGGGCCGACGGCGGCCGCTACGGCAACACCCGCGACGCCGTCGAGCGCCTCTGGCGGAACGTCTTCGGCGGGTGCGCGTCGGCCCGGTTTCACCGGCCGTCGAGCGGCATCGGACTCTCGAAACTCGCGCAGCGGATGATACGAAGCGCCCGCGAGGTGACCGGCGCGTTCAACCTCTTCGCCTGCAAGCCGCACGCCGACCTCCTCTCGGACCGCGACGAGGGCGAGGCCTACTGCCTGGCCGAACCGGGGAAGCAGTACGCCGTCTACTTCCCCCGCGGCGGGCAGGTGACGCTCAACACGAAGGACGCCGCCGACCACCTGACGCTTCGCTGGTACGACATCGACGCCGGGAAGTGGCGAAAGGGCGAGAAGGTCGAGGCCGGCGGAACCGTGAACCTCAAGACGCCCGGCGCCGGCCAGTGGGCCGCCGTCATCCGATAAGCGATAGCGACAGCGCAGGAGGTGCCGCCGTGACGATCCGCATGTTTGCCGCCGTTCTGCTTCTGCCGGTGCTGCCCGCGTGGGCGGCGCCGCCGGTGGTGGTCGAGGAGGCGGATCGTCCGATCGTCGAGGCGTTCCTCGGCCACGCCGAGCGGTCGGCCGCCTACTGCACGGCGGAGCGGATGGCGAAGTTCGCGGCCCAGCCGGAGGACATCGTGTGGCAGGGGTCGCGGTACATCCGCCTGCCGCTGCTCGCGTACCGGCTGACCGGCGACGCGGCGTACCTCGACGAGTTCGTGAAGCGGTGCGACGTTCTGTACGGCTGTCTGACGAAGGGCGGCGACGGGTTCCTCGGCTGGTACGGTCTGCCGCTGCCGCTCTTTCGCCATCCGGACCACCCGGACGAGAAGGTCGATTGTCTCCTCACGAGTTTCGAGGTCGTGCGGATGGTCGCCGATTTTGCGCGCGTGGTCCGGGCCGACGATGCGCTCGTCCGCCGCCACGGGCGCGCGGCCGACCGCTACCTGAAGGTGGCCGAGGAGCACCTGGTCAGAAAATGGGACGCCCGCAAGTGTTACCGCGACCTTGGCAGATTTGGGGCCGTCTACAGCACGCACCCGGGCCTGAAGTCCGTCAAGGCGGCCCTGACGCAGCCGCACAACAAGCACGCCAAGATCGTCCGGGCGCTCGTCTCGCTGTACGCCGCCACCGGCAATGACGAGTTTCTCGTGAAGGCCGTCAAACTCGCCGCGCGGTTCAAGCGATGCCTCGCGCTTGCGGAGGGTCATTACACGTGGAACTACTGGGACCCGGCCGGGCCGTGGGACGTCCATCCCGAGGACCCGGCCAAGTGGAAGCACTGGATCGGCCCCGAGCACCGTGGCGGGTACTACGCCCTGTCGCTCTCGCAGGCGGTGCTGCTGTACGAGCACGGCCTCGTGTTCGACCGCACGGACATCGGCCGGTTCGTGCTGACGCAGACGACGGTCTGCTGGAACGGCGACACCGAGCGTCCCAAGTGGGCCCGCGTGGACGGTCGCGCTATGGATCAAGTCTACCTGTGCGCGTACCTGGCGCCGTTCGACAATGCGATTCGCAAGATGGCTCTCGGCGAGCCGGCGCGCCGGGAGCGCGTCAGGGTCAAGGACCATTCGTGGCAGGGCTCGGTCGTGGCCGCCGAGTATCTCACGCTCAAGTACCTGGTGTACCCGCGTTGGCGCGACGGCTCGCCGGCCGAGAAGTCGACCGCGGCGCCGTTCCTCGCCAAGTCGAAGAACCGGACGCTGCTTGAGGAACGGGCGCTGGAGGTCAAGGCGCCCGGTTACCGTGCGCCCCGGACGCCGGCGCAGATGAATCCTGGAGGCAAGCCATGACTCGACGCGAAACGCTGTGGCGGTGGGTCGGACCGATTCTCCTTGCGGCGGTGATCGCTGTGGCGGTCACGTCGGCCAGGAGCCGCGCGGGGCAGCCGCCCGCCGCCGGGCCGCTCCGGGTCCATCCCGACAATCCGCGGTACTTCACCGACGGAAGCGGCAGGGCGATCCTCCTGGTCGGCTCGCACACGTGGCCGAGCCTGGTGGACATGGGGCCGAGCGATCCGCCGCCGCGGTTCGACTTCGACGCCTATCTCGATTTCCTCCAGAAGCACGGCCACAACTTCATCCGCCTCTGGACGTGGGAGCACACGACGTGGGATACGCGCGGCAACCGCGAGAAGAAACGCCATCACTGCAGGCCCATGCCGTACGCTCGCACCGGGCCGGCCAAGGCGCTCGACGGCAAGCCGACGTTCGACCTCAAGACGTTCGACTCCGAGTACTTCAAGCGTTTGCGCCGGCGCGTCGAGGCCGCGGGCAAGCGCGGCATCTACGTCTCGGTCATGCTCTTCGAGGGCTGGGCCATGCAGCACTCGCCCGGCGCGTGGGAGTCGCACCCCTTCCATCCGAAGAACAACACCAGCGGCGTCAATGGTGACGCGAACGGTGACGGCAAGGGGCTGGAGGTCCACGAACTGGCCGACCCGAAGGTCACGGCCGTCCAGAAAGCGTACGTCCGCAAGGTCATCGACACGGTCGGCGACCTCGACAACGTCCTCTACGAGATCTCCAACGAGAACCATCCGCCGTCAACGAAGTGGCAGTATCACATGATCGATTTTATCCACAAGCATGAGAAGACCCGGCCCAAACAGCACCCGGTCGGCATGACGTTTCAGTACAAGGGTGGGCGCAATAAGGTGCTCTTCGACAGCCCCGCTGAATGGATCTCGCCGAACCCAAGCACCGACGTGCCCAAGGGGCACAACTACCGCGCCAACCCGCCGCCCGCCGACGGCCGCAAGGTCATCCTCACCGACACCGATCACCTGTGGGGCATCGGCGGCGACTACCGGTGGGTGTGGAAGTCGTTCGCGCGCGGCCTGAACCCGATCTTCATGGACCCGTACGACGGGGTGGTTCTGGGCCTTCGCCAACCCCAGAACTGGCCGGCGCTGCGGCGGGCCTTGGGCGACGTCCTTCGCTACGCCCGCCGGATGAACCTGGCCGCCATGACGCCGCAGGGCAAACTCGCCTCCACCGGTTACTGCCTCGCGAATCCCTCCAAGAAGAACCCGGAGTACCTCGTGTACCTGCCCGACGGCGGGAAGGTGACCGTGGACCTCTCGGCCACACCCGGTCCGCTCGTGGCCGAGTGGTTTGATCCGAAGACGGGCAAGACGGTCCGCAACGACAAGGTCACGGGTGGCGGCAAGCGCGAGTTCACCGTCCCGTTTGCCGGCGACGCCGCGCTGTACCTCGCCCCGTCGTTCAGGTTGAACCCCTGAGGGGAAGCCGCCATGGTCCGCTTCGTCGCATGGATTGTCACCGTCATCGGGGTGACGGTCTCGGCCGTCGCCGCCACGGAGACCCCCGTCGTCTGGGACTTTGAGGCCGACGTGGCCGGATGGCGGCCGCGGGCCGAGACGGTTGCCGTCACCCGCGCCGCCGCCGGCGCGACCCCTGCCAGCCGTGGATCGCTGCACGTGCGGGGCCCGATCCGAGTGGGGTGGAACTACGTCACCTCGCCGCCCCGGCCCATGACGCCGGGCGGCCTGTACCGCCTGTCGGCGCATCTGCGCGTCGACACGTTGGGCCCGGCCACGCCGGCCCCGTACCTGAAGTGCGAGTTCGTGGGCGCCGACCGCCGCAAGGACCTCGGACGGGCCTCGACCGAACCCTACGACCCGGCGCGGATGGGCACGTGGCAGCGGCTGGTCGGCGAGTTTCGCGCGCCCAAGGGTGTCGTCTCCGGCTGGCTGGCCCTCGAGAAGGGCACCGCCGGGCCCTGCGAGATCGACGCACGACTCGACGACGTGCGGCTCGAGCCCATCGAGCGGCTCACCGTCTTCGACAAGTACCTTCTGGACCCGCTTCCCGAAGGGCTGGCAAAGGTGCGCGGCGTCCACCCGCGGCTGTACCTGACGGCCGATGGGTTCGACGCGCTCCGCCGCGCCATCCGCTCGACGCACAAGCCGATGTGGGATGAACTCAAGGCCCTCGCCGACCGGTATGCCCGCGGCGGCCCGCCGAAATACATCCGGCACGACCGCTACAGCGGCGACGAGCAACTCTGGCAGCGGGGTGTCGGCAACGCCATGCCGACCCTCGCGATGGCCTACCGGTTGACGGGCGAGAAGCGGTATCTCGACGCCGCCCGGGCGTGGGCCCTCGCTTCCTGCGGCTACGAGACGTGGGGCCTCGGCCGCATCGACGGCATGGACCTGGCGACGGGGCACCAACTCTTCGGCCTGGCCATCGTGTACGACTGGTGTTACCAGGACCTGGGGGCGGAGGCGCGGCAGACGATTCGCGCGACGCTCGTGCGGCGGGGCGGGGCGATGTTCGATGCCGCTGTCACCGGCCGCGCCTGGTGGCGACGCGCCTACCTTCAGAACCATCTCTGGGTCAACGTGTGCGGGCTGGCGGCTGCCGGGCTGGCGGTGTTCGACGAGGTCGAGGGCGCGTCGATGTGGGTCGGCCTGCCGCTCGAGAAGTGTCGCCGCACGATGGAATCGCTCGGCCCCGACGGGGCCAGCCACGAGGGTGTCGGCTACTGGCAGTACGGCGCCGAGTACCTCCTGAAGTTCATGCACCTGGCGCGCGACCTGCTGGGCGTGGACCTGCACGGCGGCGCCTGGTGGCGGAATACGGCCGCCTACGTGCAGTACCTGACGTTGCCCCGTCGGGCGTGGACGCGCCGTAACTCGATCGTCGACCTTGCCGACTGCCCGCGCTACAACTGGTACGGGCCGGAGTACCTGCTGCGTCGTCTGGCGGTCTTGCACCGCGACGGGCACGCCCAGTGGCTGGCGCGCGAGGTCGCCGGCGCCAACATCGCCGCCGCCGGCGCCCCGTGGCTGAATCTCGTCTGGTTCGACCCGACGGTTGAGGCGAAACCGCCGACCGACTGTCCGACGCTTCGCCACTTCCGCGACATGGGCATCGTGAGCGCCCGAAGCGGCTGGTCGGGCGACGAGGCCCTCGTGGTCCTGAAGTGCGGGCCGTTTATCGGACACGAGGCCGTCGAGCGGTTCACCTACGACCCCGGCGGCGGGCACGTCCACCCCGACGCGAACCACTTCGTCGTGTTCGCGTGCGGCGAATGGCTCGTCCGCGACGACGGCTACCGCGCCAAACGCACCGGCCAGCACAACACGCTGCTGGTAGGCGGCAAGGGGCAACTCGGCGAGGGACGCATGTGGTTCGACGGCGCGGCCTGCCTGCGGCGAAAGGCCCGGCCGCGCATCCTCAGAGCCGAGAGCACGCCCACGCTCGACCACATCGCGGGCGACGCGACCGCCGCCTATCCGCCCGAGGCGGGTCTCAACCGGTACGTCCGCCACCTCGTTTTCCTCAAGCCCGACGTGCTGGTTGTCATCGACGATGTGGCCGCCGAGAAGGACACCGACCTGGAACTTCGGTATCATCCCGAGCAGCAGGCGGCGACTCGCCGGGGCGACGCCTTTGTGACACGGGGCGAGAAGAGCGTCATGCGGATCGAGATCCTGGCGGCCCAGGGCGCCGCCGTCGCGGCTGAACCTCTGGCCGTTGCGGGGCGACACGGCGAGGACGGCGAGCAGATGCTGACGGTCCGGCTGCGGCGGCGCGGCCGGGCGTGGCGAAGCGCGGTCGCCCTCTCGTGGGCCCCCAAGGGCGCCGACCCGGCCGCCGTCTCGCTCCGCGCGGACGGCGACGCCTGGACCTTCGCGGTCGGCGGCCGCACGGTGACCTTCGATTGGCGGACGCGCCAGGTGGAGGGCGTGCGATGACTTGGTGGGGCGCGGCGATGATCGTCTTTGGGGTGGCTGGCATGGGGGCGGCGGTTGCCCTTGGCGCTCAGCCGCGAGACGGCGATGCGTGGCGGGCGATTGCCCCGTTCTTCAAGGCCCCCGCCAAGTTCGCCGGCGACGTCGGCGGCTACCGCTCGCCGCTCGTCTTCGACGACGGCCGCCCCGTCAAGACGCCGGCCGACTGGCAGAAACGCCGGGAGGAGATCCTCGGGTACTGGCACAAGGTGATGGGGCCGTGGCCGCCGCTCGTCGCGAAGCCGTCCATCGAGTGCCTCGAGACGACGCGCCGGGAGACGTTCACGCAGAAGAAGGTCCGCCTGCCCATCGCCCCCGGCCTTCCGTGGGAAGGCTACCTGCTCGTGCCCGACGGCGCGGGCCCGTTCCCCGCGGCCCTGGTTGTGTACTACGATGCCGAGACGGGCGCGGGCCTGAAGCGCGGCAAGGAGACGCGGGCGTTCGGCTACGGCCTGACGAAACGCGGGTTCGTGTCGCTTTCGATCGGATGGCCGCGCGCCTACACCGACGGCGGCGGCGCCGAGGTCCAGCCGCTCTCACGCCTGGCGTACGTGGCGGCCAACTGTTACGAGGCGCTCGCGACGCTGGCCGAGGTGGACCCGAAGCGCATCGGCGTGGTGGGCCATTCGTTCGGCGGCAAGTGGGCGATGTTTGCGGCGGCGCTCTACGAGAAGTTCGCCTGCGTCGCCGCCAGCGACCCCGGCATCGTCTTCGACGAGAAGCGGCCCAACGTCAACTACTGGGAGCCGTGGTACATCGGCTTTGAGGCCGGCCGCAAACGCAAGGCCGGCATCCCGACCGACGCCAATCCGCGCACCGGGGCCTACAAGCGGATCATCGAAGACGGCCGCGACCTGCACGAACTCCATGCCCTGATCGCGCCGAGGCCGTTTCTCGTCTCAGGCGGCGCCGAGGACCAGCCCGAGCGGTGGATACCCCTGGGCCACGCCATCGCCGTCAACCGGCTCCTCGGCCACCGGAACCGCGTCGCCATGACCAGCCGCAAGGGCCACGGGCCCACGCCGGAGTCCAACGAGGTCCTGTACCGGTTCTTCGAGCATTTCCTCAAGCACCGGAAGGCGGAAGAGCCATAGGCCGACCGGCTCTTGTGCTTGACAAACCCGACGGCGCGGGCGACAGTACCGGAGCGTCCGGCTCACGCCGCCATGAAAGGAGACCGCCTGTGCTCGCGGCCGTCCTGAAAGACTACGATAACTTGGTTCTGGAAGACGTTCCGCAGCCCGAGCCCGGCATCGGCGAGGCCGTGGTCCGCATCCGGTCGTGCGGGTTCTGCGCCACCGATTACAAGGCCATCAAGGGCATCCGACGCAACGTCGTCTTCCCGCTCATTCCGGGGCACGAGCCGTCGGGCGTCGTCGCGAAGGTGGGGCCGGGCGTCGAGCATTTCAGGGAAGGCGATGAGGTTATCCTCCAGCCGTCCGGCTACTGCGGCGTGTGCGCGCATTGCCGCACCGGAAACACCCATTACTGCGAGCACGCCTTCACGACGGGCGGCGACGGACCGCCGGTAACGTGGCCCGGGTCGTTCGCCGAGTACACGAAGACGCTCTCCCGGTGCCTGTTTCACAAGCCGCCGTCGCTCTCGTTCGATGCGGCGGCGCTCACCGAGCCGCTCTCGGGGGCGTGGAAGGGCATCGTCCAATACAGCCAAATCGAGGTCGGCGACGACGTGGTCGTCATCGGGACGGGGGGCATCGGCCTGTTGTGCCTGATGGTGGCGAAGGCCGCCGGGGCCGGACGGCTCATCGCCGTCGACGTCAGCGACTATGCCCTCGCCAACGCTCGCACGCTCGGCGCTACGCACATCGTCAACCCGAACAACGAGGATGCAAAGGAGCGCGTCTACGAGATCATGCCGGACGGGCCGGACCTCGTGGTCGAGGCGGCCGGGCCCATCGAGGCGGTGCGGCTGATGGTCTCGCTGCTTCGGCGCGGCACGCGGTGGAACGTGTTCGGCATCACGACCCACGAGACGTTCGAGATGGACGGCGGTCTGACGCACTTCCTGGAGGCACGCATGGACGCCTCGTTCGGCACCACGCCGAAGGCCATGACGGCCGCCATCCGTCTGATGGAGCGCGGCCTGGTGGACACCGGGAAGATCATCTCGCACCGGTTCCCGCTCGCCGAGATCCACAAGGCCGTCGAGGTGATGGGCAGCCCCGAACGCAATAAGGTCATCATCAGCCCGTGACGCCGGCGGCTGACATGCCGGAGGTTAGCCGGCGGGCTTGCCCGCCGCGCGGCGGGTGGCATGGCCACGCTTGCGTGGCCATGAGTGGGAAGCAGCCATGCGAGCCATCGTCCTCGCCGAGAGCGGCCGTCTCGAGATGCAGGAGGTCGAGAAGCCCGAGCCGCGCGCGGGCCAGGTCCGCGTCCGTACGGCCGCCTGCGGCGTATGCGCGACGGACCTCGAGATGCTCGGCGGCGATGAGCGCGTGGCGCGCCCGGCCATCCTCGGCCACGAATGGGCCGGTTACGTGGACGCCGCCGGGTCGCCGGAGGACGTGGGGCTCGTCGGCAAGCCGTGCGTGGCCGAGAACGTCTTGGCGGACGGCGGCGAGGTCGGTTTCGAGCATCCGGGCGGTTACGGCGAGTTCCTCATCAGCGAGGTGAACAGGGTTCACGTGCTGCCGGACGATCTGCCCATGACGGTGGCGGCGCTCATCGAGCCGCTGGCCGTATGTGTCCGTGCGGTGCGGCGGCTGGGACTTTCAGAGGAGCGTTCTGCGCTGGTCTTCGGCGATGGGCCCATCGGCCTGTTGATCCTCGCGCTGCTGAAGCGTGCGGGCGTTGAGACCGTGCTGCTGGTCGGCGGGCGGCCGGGCCGCCTGCGGGTGGCGCTCGCGCTCGGCGCGGACGAGATCGTCAACTACCACGCCGCCAGCGACCTCGCCGGGACGATCCGCGGCGGCGCGGGGCGTGAGTTCGCGAGCGTCATCGAGGCCAGCGGTTCGCCCGTCGCGATGGAGATCGCCCTCGAAGCGGCGGCCGCCGAGGGGAAGATTCTCGTCCTCGGCGATTACGGCCGCCAGAGGGCCTCGTTCCTCTGGAACCGCATCCTGCACAAAGAACTTCGCCTGGTCGGGTCGAACGCCAGCGCGGGCGCCTGGCCCGAAGCGGTCGAGATCGCATGCGACCCGCAGTTTCCGCTTGCGCACCTGGTGTCGGTCCGCCTGCCGGCGGAGCGTTTTGCGGAAGCCATCAACCTGGTTCGCAGCCGCCGCGACGACGTCGTGAAGGTTGTGCTCGAATGGGCGTAGCGCATGCGCCCGGCCTGACGCAGGCCCTTTTAGCCGCGACCCGCAGGGGAGCGCGCGCTCCCCTGCGGGTCGCGGCTAAAAGGGCCTGCGTCAGGCCGGGCGCATGCGCTACGCCCATTCGAGCACAACCTTCACGACGTCGTCGCGGCGGCTGCGAACCAGGTTGATGGCTTCCGCAAAACGCTCCGCCGGCAGGCGGACCGACACCAGGTGCGCAAGCGGAAACTGCGGGTCGCATGCGATCTCGACCGCTTCGGGCCAGGCGCCCGCGCTGGCGTTCGACCCGACCAGGCGAAGTTCTTTGTGCAGGATGCGGTTCCAGAGGAACGAGGCCCTCTGGCGGCCGTAATCGCCGAGGACGAGAATCTTCCCCTCGGCGGCCGCCGCTTCGAGGGCGATCTCCATCGCGACGGGCGAACCGCTGGCCTCGATGACGCTCGCGAACTCACGCCCCGCGCCGCCGCGGATCGTCCCGGCGAGGTCGCTGGCGGCGTGGTAGTTGACGATCTCGTCCGCGCCGAGCGCGAGCGCCACCCGCAGGCGGCCCGGCCGCCCGCCGACCAGCAGCACGGTCTCAACGCCCGCACGCTTCAGCAGCGCGAGGATCAACAGGCCGATGGGCCCATCGCCGAAGACCAGCGCAGAACGCTCCTCTGAAAGTCCCAGCCGCCGCACCGCACGGACACATACGGCCAGCGGCTCGATGAGCGCCGCCACCGTCATGGGCAGATCGTCCGGCAGCACGTGAACCCTGTTCACCTCGCTGATGAGGAACTCGCCGTAACCGCCCGGATGCTCGAAACCGACCTCGCCGCCGTCCGCCAAGACGTTCTCGGCCACGCACGGCTTGCCGACGAGCCCCACGTCCTCCGGCGACCCGGCGGCGTCCACGTAACCGGCCCATTCGTGGCCGAGGATGGCCGGGCGCGCCACGCGCTCATCGCCGCCGAGCATCTCGAGGTCCGTCGCGCATACGCCGCAGGCGGCCGTACGGACGCGGACCTGGCCCGCGCGCGGCTCGGGCTTCTCGACCTCCTGCATCTCGAGACGGCCGCTCTCGGCGAGGACGATGGCTCGCATGGCTGCTTCCCACTCATGGCCACGCAAGCGTGGCCATGCCACCCGCCGCGCGGCGGGCAAGCCCGCCGGCTAACCTCCGGCATGTCAGCCGCCGGCGTCACGGGCTGATGATGACCTTATTGCGTTCGGGGCTGCCCATCACCTCGACGGCCTTGTGGATCTCGGCGAGCGGGAACCGGTGCGAGATGATCTTCCCGGTGTCCACCAGGCCGCGCTCCATCAGACGGATGGCGGCCGTCATGGCCTTCGGCGTGGTGCCGAACGAGGCGTCCATGCGTGCCTCCAGGAAGTGCGTCAGACCGCCGTCCATCTCGAACGTCTCGTGGGTCGTGATGCCGAACACGTTCCACCGCGTGCCGCGCCGAAGCAGCGAGACCATCAGCCGCACCGCCTCGATGGGCCCGGCCGCCTCGACCACGAGGTCCGGCCCGTCCGGCATGATCTCGTAGACGCGCTCCTTTGCATCCTCGTTGTTCGGGTTGACGATGTGCGTAGCGCCGAGCGTGCGAGCGTTGGCGAGGGCATAGTCGCTGACGTCGACGGCGATGAGCCGTCCGGCCCCGGCGGCCTTCGCCACCATCAGGCACAACAGGCCGATGCCCCCCGTCCCGATGACGACCACGTCGTCGCCGACCTCGATTTGGCTGTATTGGACGATGCCCTTCCACGCCCCCGAGAGCGGCTCGGTGAGCGCCGCCGCATCGAACGAGAGCGACGGCGGCTTGTGAAACAGGCACCGGGAGAGCGTCTTCGTGTACTCGGCGAACGACCCGGGCCACGTTACCGGCGGTCCGTCGCCGCCCGTCGTGAAGGCGTGCTCGCAGTAATGGGTGTTTCCGGTGCGGCAATGCGCGCACACGCCGCAGTAGCCGGACGGCTGGAGGATAACCTCATCGCCTTCCCTGAAATGCTCGACGCCCGGCCCCACCTTCGCGACGACGCCCGACGGCTCGTGCCCCGGAATGAGCGGGAAGACGACGTTGCGTCGGATGCCCTTGATGGCCTTGTAATCGGTGGCGCAGAACCCGCACGACCGGATGCGGACCACGGCCTCGCCGATGCCGGGCTCGGGCTGCGGAACGTCTTCCAGAACCAAGTTATCGTAGTCTTTCAGGACGGCCGCGAGCACAGGCGGTCTCCTTTCATGGCGGCGTGAGCCGGACGCTCCGGTACTGTCGCCCGCGCCGTCGGGTTTGTCAAGCACAAGAGCCGGTCGGCCTATGGCTCTTCCGCCTTCCGGTGCTTGAGGAAATGCTCGAAGAACCGGTACAGGACCTCGTTGGACTCCGGCGTGGGCCCGTGGCCCTTGCGGCTGGTCATGGCGACGCGGTTCCGGTGGCCGAGGAGCCGGTTGACGGCGATGGCGTGGCCCAGGGGTATCCACCGCTCGGGCTGGTCCTCGGCGCCGCCTGAGACGAGAAACGGCCTCGGCGCGATCAGGGCATGGAGTTCGTGCAGGTCGCGGCCGTCTTCGATGATCCGCTTGTAGGCCCCGGTGCGCGGATTGGCGTCGGTCGGGATGCCGGCCTTGCGTTTGCGGCCGGCCTCAAAGCCGATGTACCACGGCTCCCAGTAGTTGACGTTGGGCCGCTTCTCGTCGAAGACGATGCCGGGGTCGCTGGCGGCGACGCAGGCGAACTTCTCGTAGAGCGCCGCCGCAAACATCGCCCACTTGCCGCCGAACGAATGGCCCACCACGCCGATGCGCTTCGGGTCCACCTCGGCCAGCGTCGCGAGCGCCTCGTAACAGTTGGCCGCCACGTACGCCAGGCGTGAGAGCGGCTGGACCTCGGCGCCGCCGCCGTCGGTGTAGGCGCGCGGCCATCCGATCGAAAGCGACACGAACCCGCGTTTCGTCAGGCCGTAGCCGAACGCCCGCGTCTCCTTGCCGCGCTTCAGGCCCGCGCCCGTCTCGGCATCGTAGTACACAACCAGGGCCGCGGGGAACGGGCCCGCGCCGTCGGGCACGAGCAGGTAGCCTTCCCACGGAAGGCCGGGGGCGATGGGCAGGCGGACCTTCTTCTGCGTGAACGTCTCCCGGCGCGTCGTCTCGAGGCACTCGATGGACGGCTTCGCGACGAGCGGCGGCCACGGCCCCATCACCTTGTGCCAGTACCCGAGGATCTCCTCCCGGCGTTTCTGCCAGTCGGCCGGCGTCTTGACGGGGCGGCCGTCGTCGAAGACGAGCGGCGAGCGGTAGCCGCCGACGTCGCCGGCGAACTTGGCGGGGGCCTTGAAGAACGGGGCAATCGCCCGCCACGCATCGCCGTCTCGCGGCTGAGCGCCAAGGGCAACCGCCGCCCCCATGCCAGCCACCCCAAAGACGATCATCGCCGCGCCCCACCAAGTCATCGCACGCCCTCCACCTGGCGCGTCCGCCAATCGAAGGTCACCGTGCGGCCGCCGACCGCGAAGGTCCAGGCGTCGCCGTCCGCGCGGAGCGAGACGGCGGCCGGGTCGGCGCCCTTGGGGGCCCACGAGAGGGCGACCGCGCTTCGCCACGCCCGGCCGCGCCGCCGCAGCCGGACCGTCAGCATCTGCTCGCCGTCCTCGCCGTGTCGCCCCGCAACGGCCAGAGGTTCAGCCGCGACGGCGGCGCCCTGGGCCGCCAGGATCTCGATCCGCATGACGCTCTTCTCGCCCCGTGTCACAAAGGCGTCGCCCCGGCGAGTCGCCGCCTGCTGCTCGGGATGATACCGAAGTTCCAGGTCGGTGTCCTTCTCGGCGGCCACATCGTCGATGACAACCAGCACGTCGGGCTTGAGGAAAACGAGGTGGCGGACGTACCGGTTGAGACCCGCCTCGGGCGGATAGGCGGCGGTCGCGTCGCCCGCGATGTGGTCGAGCGTGGGCGTGCTCTCGGCTCTGAGGATGCGCGGCCGGGCCTTTCGCCGCAGGCAGGCCGCGCCGTCGAACCACATGCGTCCCTCGCCGAGTTGCCCCTTGCCGCCTACCAGCAGCGTGTTGTGCTGGCCGGTGCGTTTGGCGCGGTAGCCGTCGTCGCGGACGAGCCATTCGCCGCACGCGAACACGACGAAGTGGTTCGCGTCGGGGTGGACGTGCCCGCCGCCGGGGTCGTAGGTGAACCGCTCGACGGCCTCGTGTCCGATAAACGGCCCGCACTTCAGGACCACGAGGGCCTCGTCGCCCGACCAGCCGCTTCGGGCGCTCACGATGCCCATGTCGCGGAAGTGGCGAAGCGTCGGACAGTCGGTCGGCGGTTTCGCCTCAACCGTCGGGTCGAACCAGACGAGATTCAGCCACGGGGCGCCGGCGGCGGCGATGTTGGCGCCGGCGACCTCGCGCGCCAGCCACTGGGCGTGCCCGTCGCGGTGCAAGACCGCCAGACGACGCAGCAGGTACTCCGGCCCGTACCAGTTGTAGCGCGGGCAGTCGGCAAGGTCGACGATCGAGTTACGGCGCGTCCACGCCCGACGGGGCAACGTCAGGTACTGCACGTAGGCGGCCGTATTCCGCCACCAGGCGCCGCCGTGCAGGTCCACGCCCAGCAGGTCGCGCGCCAGGTGCATGAACTTCAGGAGGTACTCGGCGCCGTACTGCCAGTAGCCGACACCCTCGTGGCTGGCCCCGTCGGGGCCGAGCGATTCCATCGTGCGGCGACACTTCTCGAGCGGCAGGCCGACCCACATCGACGCGCCCTCGACCTCGTCGAACACCGCCAGCCCGGCAGCCGCCAGCCCGCACACGTTGACCCAGAGATGGTTCTGAAGGTAGGCGCGTCGCCACCAGGCGCGGCCGGTGACAGCGGCATCGAACATCGCCCCGCCCCGCCGCACGAGCGTCGCGCGAATCGTCTGCCGCGCCTCCGCCCCCAGGTCCTGGTAACACCAGTCGTACACGATGGCCAGGCCGAAGAGTTGGTGCCCCGTCGCCAGGTCCATGCCGTCGATGCGGCCGAGGCCCCACGTCTCGTAGCCGCAGGAAGCGAGGGCCCACGCCCGGGCGGCGTCGAGATACCGCTTCTCGCCCGTCAACCGGTAGGCCATCGCGAGGGTCGGCATGGCGTTGCCGACACCCCGCTGCCAGAGTTGCTCGTCGCCGCTGTAGCGGTCGTGCCGGATGTATTTCGGCGGGCCGCCGCGGGCATACCGGTCGGCGAGGGCCTTGAGTTCATCCCACATCGGCTTGTGCGTCGAGCGGATGGCGCGGCGGAGCGCGTCGAACCCATCGGCCGTCAGGTACAGCCGCGGGTGGACGCCGCGCACCTTTGCCAGCCCTTCGGGAAGCGGGTCCAGAAGGTACTTGTCGAAGACGGTGAGCCGCTCGATGGGCTCGAGCCGCACGTCGTCGAGTCGTGCGTCGATCTCGCAGGGCCCGGCGGTGCCCTTCTCGAGGGCCAGCCAGCCGGAGACGACACCCTTGGGCGCGCGAAACTCGCCGACCAGCCGCTGCCACGTGCCCATCCGCGCCGGGTCGTAGGGTTCGGTCGAGGCCCGTCCGAGGTCCTTGCGGCGGTCGGCGCCCACGAACTCGCACTTCAGGTACGGGGCCGGCGTGGCCGGGCCCAACGTGTCGACGCGCAGATGCGCCGACAGGCGGTACAGGCCGCCCGGCGTCATGGGCCGGGGCGGCGAGGTGACGTAGTTCCACCCCACTCGGATCGGGCCCCGCACGTGCAGCGATCCACGGCTGGCAGGGGTCGCGCCGGCGGCGGCGCGGGTGACGGCAACCGTCTCGGCCCGCGGCCGCCATCCGGCCACGTCGGCCTCAAAGTCCCAGACGACGGGGGTCTCCGTGGCGGCGACGGCCGAGACCGTCACCCCGATGACGGTGACAATCCATGCGACGAAGCGGACCATGGCGGCTTCCCCTCAGGGGTTCAACCTGAACGACGGGGCGAGGTACAGCGCGGCGTCGCCGGCAAACGGGACGGTGAACTCGCGCTTGCCGCCACCCGTGACCTTGTCGTTGCGGACCGTCTTGCCCGTCTTCGGATCAAACCACTCGGCCACGAGCGGACCGGGTGTGGCCGAGAGGTCCACGGTCACCTTCCCGCCGTCGGGCAGGTACACGAGGTACTCCGGGTTCTTCTTGGAGGGATTCGCGAGGCAGTAACCGGTGGAGGCGAGTTTGCCCTGCGGCGTCATGGCGGCCAGGTTCATCCGGCGGGCGTAGCGAAGGACGTCGCCCAAGGCCCGCCGCAGCGCCGGCCAGTTCTGGGGTTGGCGAAGGCCCAGAACCACCCCGTCGTACGGGTCCATGAAGATCGGGTTCAGGCCGCGCGCGAACGACTTCCACACCCACCGGTAGTCGCCGCCGATGCCCCACAGGTGATCGGTGTCGGTGAGGATGACCTTGCGGCCGTCGGCGGGCGGCGGGTTGGCGCGGTAGTTGTGCCCCTTGGGCACGTCGGTGCTTGGGTTCGGCGAGATCCATTCAGCGGGGCTGTCGAAGAGCACCTTATTGCGCCCACCCTTGTACTGAAACGTCATGCCGACCGGGTGCTGTTTGGGCCGGGTCTTCTCATGCTTGTGGATAAAATCGATCATGTGATACTGCCACTTCGTTGACGGCGGATGGTTCTCGTTGGAGATCTCGTAGAGGACGTTGTCGAGGTCGCCGACCGTGTCGATGACCTTGCGGACGTACGCTTTCTGGACGGCCGTGACCTTCGGGTCGGCCAGTTCGTGGACCTCCAGCCCCTTGCCGTCACCGTTCGCGTCACCATTGACGCCGCTGGTGTTGTTCTTCGGATGGAAGGGGTGCGACTCCCACGCGCCGGGCGAGTGCTGCATGGCCCAGCCCTCGAAGAGCATGACCGAGACGTAGATGCCGCGCTTGCCCGCGGCCTCGACGCGCCGGCGCAAACGCTTGAAGTACTCGGAGTCGAACGTCTTGAGGTCGAACGTCGGCTTGCCGTCGAGCGCCTTGGCCGGCCCGGTGCGAGCGTACGGCATGGGCCTGCAGTGATGGCGTTTCTTCTCGCGGTTGCCGCGCGTATCCCACGTCGTGTGCTCCCACGTCCAGAGGCGGATGAAGTTGTGGCCGTGCTTCTGGAGGAAATCGAGATAGGCGTCGAAGTCGAACCGCGGCGGCGGATCGCTCGGCCCCATGTCCACCAGGCTCGGCCACGTGTGCGAGCCGACCAGGAGGATCGCCCTGCCGCTTCCGTCGGTGAAGTACCGCGGATTGTCGGGATGGACCCGGAGCGGCCCGGCGGCGGGCGGCTGCCCCGCGCGGCTCCTGGCCGACGTGACCGCCACAGCGATCACCGCCGCAAGGAGAATCGGTCCGACCCACCGCCACAGCGTTTCGCGTCGAGTCATGGCTTGCCTCCAGGATTCATCTGCGCCGGCGTCCGGGGCGCACGGTAACCGGGCGCCTTGACCTCCAGCGCCCGTTCCTCAAGCAGCGTCCGGTTCTTCGACTTGGCGAGGAACGGCGCCGCGGTCGACTTCTCGGCCGGCGAGCCGTCGCGCCAACGCGGGTACACCAGGTACTTGAGCGTGAGATACTCGGCGGCCACGACCGAGCCCTGCCACGAATGGTCCTTGACCCTGACGCGCTCCCGGCGCGCCGGCTCGCCGAGAGCCATCTTGCGAATCGCATTGTCGAACGGCGCCAGGTACGCGCACAGGTAGACTTGATCCATAGCGCGACCGTCCACGCGGGCCCACTTGGGACGCTCGGTGTCGCCGTTCCAGCAGACCGTCGTCTGCGTCAGCACGAACCGGCCGATGTCCGTGCGGTCGAACACGAGGCCGTGCTCGTACAGCAGCACCGCCTGCGAGAGCGACAGGGCGTAGTACCCGCCACGGTGCTCGGGGCCGATCCAGTGCTTCCACTTGGCCGGGTCCTCGGGATGGACGTCCCACGGCCCGGCCGGGTCCCAGTAGTTCCACGTGTAATGACCCTCCGCAAGCGCGAGGCATCGCTTGAACCGCGCGGCGAGTTTGACGGCCTTCACGAGAAACTCGTCATTGCCGGTGGCGGCGTACAGCGAGACGAGCGCCCGGACGATCTTGGCGTGCTTGTTGTGCGGCTGCGTCAGGGCCGCCTTGACGGACTTCAGGCCCGGGTGCGTGCTGTAGACGGCCCCAAATCTGCCAAGGTCGCGGTAACACTTGCGGGCGTCCCATTTTCTGACCAGGTGCTCCTCGGCCACCTTCAGGTAGCGGTCGGCCGCGCGCCCGTGGCGGCGGACGAGCGCATCGTCGGCCCGGACCACGCGCGCAAAATCGGCGACCATCCGCACGACCTCGAAACTCGTGAGGAGACAATCGACCTTCTCGTCCGGGTGGTCCGGATGGCGAAAGAGCGGCAGCGGCAGACCGTACCAGCCGAGGAACCCGTCGCCGCCCTTCGTCAGACAGCCGTACAGAACGTCGCACCGCTTCACGAACTCGTCGAGGTACGCCGCGTCGCCGGTCAGCCGGTACGCGAGCAGCGGCAGGCGGATGTACCGCGACCCCTGCCACACGATGTCCTCCGGCTGGGCCGCGAACTTCGCCATCCGCTCCGCCGTGCAGTAGGCGGCCGACCGCTCGGCGTGGCCGAGGAACGCCTCGACGATCGGACGATCCGCCTCCTCGACCACCACCGGCGGCGCCGCCCACGCGGGCAGCACCGGCAGAAGCAGAACGGCGGCAAACATGCGGATCGTCACGGCGGCACCTCCTGCGCTGTCGCTATCGCTTATCGGATGACGGCGGCCCACTGGCCGGCGCCGGGCGTCTTGAGGTTCACGGTTCCGCCGGCCTCGACCTTCTCGCCCTTTCGCCACTTCCCGGCGTCGATGTCGTACCAGCGAAGCGTCAGGTGGTCGGCGGCGTCCTTCGTGTTGAGCGTCACCTGCCCGCCGCGGGGGAAGTAGACGGCGTACTGCTTCCCCGGTTCGGCCAGGCAGTAGGCCTCGCCCTCGTCGCGGTCCGAGAGGAGGTCGGCGTGCGGCTTGCAGGCGAAGAGGTTGAACGCGCCGGTCACCTCGCGGGCGCTTCGTATCATCCGCTGCGCGAGTTTCGAGAGTCCGATGCCGCTCGACGGCCGGTGAAACCGGGCCGACGCGCACCCGCCGAAGACGTTCCGCCAGAGGCGCTCGACGGCGTCGCGGGTGTTGCCGTAGCGGCCGCCGTCGGCCCCGTAGATCTTCACGTTGTTCATCGGGCGGACCCGGCGTGCGAGGCGCCGCCGCTGCTTCTGCATATTATCGTAGTGCGTCTGCCCCTTGTTGTGGTTGTTTTGCGATATATCGACAAACGAGTAGGTCTCCGGATGGTCGAACGTGGCGTTGTGCTGCGGATGCGCGAGGTCCCACTTGTCCCACATCTCGGTGACCTCGACCTGACGGCCGGCGGCCTTCGCCTTCTTGCGGATAAACGCCGCCCAGTACGCGCCCCACTTCGGCGTGACGCTCGTCTCGTTGTCCATGCAGTACAGGACGTGGTCGTGGCGGAGGCTGTAAGCGAGCAGTTTCTCAACGAACCGCTCCTGGTACGTGAGCACCACCTTCAGGTGCTTCGCCCCGGGCACCGACCGGAAGAAATCGTTCCCGGTCTTGACCGGGTGCGAGTTGACCGTCGTGGGCAGGCCCGACGCCTCGGCCGTGTAGGTCGCGTTGTTCTTCGGGTTGAAGGGGTTGCGGGCCCAGATGTCGCGATAGTAATCGAACGTGGCCCAGACCTCGATCTGCACGATGATGCCGCGCTTGCCGGTCTCGGTGAGGAAGCGATCGAAGCGGCGCCAGAACTCGCCGTTCCACTTGTCCAGATCGTACGCGCCGCCCGTCCCGGCGAACGGCCAGACGTTGCCGTCGTCGCGGCAACTCATGGTGCACCGGACGTAGTTCCCGCCGGCCGCGCTCAGAAGGTCGAGGTGCTCCGCCAGGTTCGGTATCTGAAAGAGGTTGTCCTCGACCGACCCGCCCAAGAGCAGGACGGGCTTGCCCTTGAACTGCCAGTAATAGGGATTCTTCGGCCAAGGCTGGATGCGGTCGCCGGCGCCGGGCGGCTCGGCCGCCTCCGCCGCCGGCAACGCCACACCCATCCCAACCAACGCCGCACACAACACCGGCAGCAGAACGGTCGGATACATGATCTCTTCCTCTTGTCCGCGGTCGGCCGAGGAACGACCGTCTCAGCGCACCGCCGCACGGCCGGCGGCACGGAAACAGACTAATGCCGCGTCTGAGGCAAGTCAATGGCACGGCAGGATGGGGCGAGGCTGAGGGAAATTGTTGCCGCACCCCTTCCCGGAGGCGCCCCAAAAGCGCTTTGACACCGTACCTCTTTTGGGCCATACTGACGTGCCGATTCATCACGACAGTGAGCCGCTCTCGCTTCCGGGCGAACGGGGGGATGCGCCATGGGTCACAAACCTCGTCTTGCTTACGTCTTATGCACCGTCCTGGTGGTCTCAGCGATGCCGTTGCGTGCGGCGGGGACCGAGGAAGCCACCGAGGCGTTCAACGCCCTCTACGGCGAAGACCTGAAGCGTGTGCGAGCGACGGGAGACGCGCGGGACGACGTCAAACTGGCGGGTCGTCTCCTTGCGGGCGCAAAGAAGGCGACCGGTCAGCCGGCGCTGCTGGCAGTTCTCTGTGAGAAGGCGGCCGACTTGGCGGGGCCGCACCCGGACGGTGTCGCCACGACCATCGCGGCGATGGAGTTTCTGATGTCGCAGGTTCCCGATAGGGCCGCCGCATGCGCCGACCGGGTGGTGGAGATCCGGCAGAAACAGTTCCATTCCGCGCGGGGTGACGGGAAGAAAGCGGCCGGCGAGACGCTGATCGACGCGCTCCTGGCCCTCGCGGACGCGAAGGCTGCGGCCGGGACACCCGCCGAGGCGCTGCCCGCTTGCCTGCGGGCCCGCAACACGGCCCGCGAGATCGCCAGCGCGAGACTCAAGGCCATCGAGGCGCGGGCCGAGCAGATGGCGCTGCAAATCAGGACACAGCGTGAAACCGCGAACCTCAAGGCCCTGGTGGAGCGGGACCCCGCCAACACGGCCGCCAGAGAAAAAATCGTCCGCCTGTACCTCGTGGACCTCGACAATCCGGCGACGGCCGCGAAGTGGTTGAAAGGCGTGGTGGACAAGGCGCTGCTGAAATACGTTCCGGCCGCCGCAAAGGGCGTGGAGGCGGCACCGGAACTCGCGTGCCTCGAACTCGGCGAATGGTACGCACGTCTGGCCGCCAAGGCCACGCCCGGCGCCAAACCCGCCATGTACGTCCGCGCCCGCGCCTACCTGGAGCGCTTCCTCAAGATGCACACGCCCAAGGACCTGAACCGCACCCGCGCGACGCTCGCGCTGAAGAAGATCGAGCAAGCCGCCGCGAAGATGACCACGGCCTCGCGGTCCGGGCCATCGAGATCCGGTACGGGCGCGTGGATCAACCTCCTTGCGCTGATTGACCCCGCGAAGGATGCGGTCAGCAGCACGTGGCGGCGGGCGCCCGGCGGTATCGCCCTCGTCCGACGGGCCACACGCAGCCGCATCACCATTCCGGTGGCCCCGGAGGGCAGTTATGAACTGCAACTCCGGTTCGTCCGGACAGAGGGACGCGATGCCATTTCGACCGTCCTGCCCGTAGGGCAGACCAAGGTCATCTTGTTCCTCAGCACGTACGCCGGGCAGGCGCACGGGCTGTCCAGTATCCGCAGGGCGCACGCCATCTCCAACGAGAGCACCGTCAAACCCGGCACCATTGAAAACGACCGGGCCCACTACCTGCAAGTCCGGGTGGAGGTCGAAGACGACAAGGCCCGGATTCGCGTGGGTCTGGACGGCAGGTCCATCATCGATTGGCGGGGCGAGCAGTCGGACCTTGCCCCCATAAACGGGTGGGACGTGCCGCAGGAGGGGTGTCTGGGCCTCGGAGCGAACGGGGCGATCATCACCTGGTCAAGCATACGGCTGAGGATGCTCTCCGGCGAAGCCCGGCTGCTGCGGCCGCCGAGGAAGTCGCAGCCGCGGCTCCGATTACAGGCCCCGCGTGTGCGACCATCGTGCCTGGTGCCTGGTCCCGGCGACCGGCCCCTCCTCATCCCCGCCACAGCAGTTTACGTTCGAGTGGTGCACGGCATTGCGCGGCGGGCCTCCGCGCGAAGTGATAGAGACATGCCTGAATTGCGATAGTTTTCTGTCCCAGTTGATTTGCCGGGTGCCACTCGTCGCGGCGAGTGCCCACCCGATTTCGGGAATGCACTGGCGGACAAGCCGCCAGTGGCACCCGTCAAATGAGCAGTAACGGAGCGATAGTTTTGCGGGTTGCAACACGCCGCAGCAGCAGGCAACGGCGGCGTGTCATCCGGTTTCGACCGGCGCGCTTCGTCCCTCTTTCTTGTATTGTTCCAGGAGTGCCGTCAGGCGCTGCACGATCTCGGGCTTCTCGTCGAAGAGGTTGTTCTGCTCTGCGGGGTCCTTCCGGAGGTCGTACAACTGGCCGGGGCTTCCGGGCTTGGGGCCGTGGCCCCTCGGCTTGACCCACCCGCCCGAGTCTCTGCATTCGAGGATGAGTTTCCATGGCCCCCGGCGGATCGCAAACACGCCGAAGACGGAGTGCGACACGAGCGCTTCGCGGATAGGCTCGTCGCGTTTCTCGCCGAGAAGGGCCGGCAGGATGTTGAAGGAGTCCTGGCCGGCGTCCTCGGGCAACCGAACGCCGAGCACCGCCGCACAGGTCGCCATCAGGTCGGTCAGGCAGATCGGCTCGTCGCAGACGGCGCCGGGCGCGATCCTGCCCGGCCACCGTGCGATGAACGCGATGCGATGGCCGCCTTCCCAGGTGTGCGACTTGTGGCCGCGAAGGTCGCCGGCGGATTTGTGCCCGCCCACGCCCCATCTCGGCCCGTTGTCGCTGGTGACGACGAGCAGCGTGTCGTCGGCCAGGTTCAAGCGGTCGAGCGCCTGGACAACCTGCCCCACACACCAATCGACCAGGACGACCTGGTCGCCGCGCGGCCCGGCCTGGCTTTTGCCCTGGACGAACTTCGGGGGCAGCCACGGCGCGTGGGGCGCCGAGAGCGGCAGGTACACGAAGAACGGCCGCTCGGGACTCTCGTTGCGGCTGCGTTCGATGAACTCAATCGCCTTGCGCGTGAACGTGGGGTCCACGTTCTCGATATCAAATCCCGGGGCGACCCATCCCGGGCGCGGCCGGTAACCCGAGCCCTTCTTCTTATCTACGTGAATCGGTTTGTCGGGGATGCCGACGGTTCGGTTGTTCTCGATATAACAGAACGGCCCGTCGATGGTCGAGCAGGCCGCCGTAAAGTATGCGTAATCGAATCCGAGGTCCGTCGGCCCGCCGTGAATCGGCTTCGTGAAATCGACGTTCATGCCCTCCTTCGCGTCACCGTCCTGCCAGGAACCTTTGAAATGCGCCTTGGCATCCTTCCAGGTTGCGACGAAGCCGTTTTGCCGGGTCCATCCCAGGCCCAGATGCCACTTGCCGATGCACGCCGTCGTGTACCCGTGTTTTTGGAGGAACGAGCCAACGGTCAGGCGCTCCGGTTCGATGAGCGGCGGCGTGTACCCGCCCACGACGCCGTTCTTGAGCCAGGTGCGCCAGCAGTAACGCCCGGTCAGGATGCCGTACCGCGTGGGCGTGCAGACGGCCGACGGCGAGTGGGCGTCGGTGAACCGCATGGCCTGTTTGGCCAGACGGTCGATGTGCGGCGTGGGGATCTTCGAGTCGGGGTTATAGCAACCGACGTCGCCGTAGCCCATGTCGTCGGCCATGATGAAGACGATGTTCGGGTTTTTCACGGCATCCTTTCCGCGTGCGATTCGCGGCACGGCCAGCGCCGCTGTGCCAAGTGCCAGGCTTTTCAAGAAACCGCGTCTGTTCACAGCCCGTTCCTCTTTGTGCCGGACGCCCGTCGCGGCTCGCGGCGCGGGCGGCCTACCGCCCTTTGCGCTTCGTGCCCCAGACCTCCTCGAGCACCTCGTACAGCCCCGGGTCGTGCTGTTTGAGTTCGGCGCGGACGAAGGGGTAGAAGTCGTTCGTTCCGAAGAAGGCCTCGCTGGCCTCGGCGAAGTACTCCTTGTGGTTCGTGAGCGCGTAGTGGCGTGTCATCTTGCCGCCGATGTGCAGGACGCTCTCGTAGCGGCCCGCCTTGACGGCCCGGTCGTAGGCGGCCCGGATCTTCGGGTAGTCGAAGCCGAAGACGCGGTCGTGGTAGGCGTGGGCGAGTTCGTGCAGGACGACGCTCGGCTGGCTGTTCCGCCGCCACATTCTCACGAAGTTTCGGGCGTTCGGAATGTGGACCGCCTTGACCATGGCCGGGTCGTGGCCGTGGCCCTTCAGCCACCCGGCCGAGGGATGGTACTGCATGGCGCCGAGGCGATGGTCGAGGTCGAGAAAGACGGGCACCTCACGCAGTTTCGCCAGCGCCTTCTCCGGCACGACGAGCGTGATGCCGTACAGTTTGGCAGCCAGGATCTTCAGGGCCGGACCGCCCACGTCCTTCTCCTGGCCGAGCAACCGCGTATCGACGTGCACCGTCCAGCCTTCGACCGTCTGCCGCTCGTGCTCGATTCTCTTCGGCTTCTGGTGCTCCTCGAAGGCCTTGGTGACACGCTCGGGCCAGGCGAACCGTGGCGCCTTGGCGGCGTCGTAGCCTTTCAGGTGGCCGGGCTCTTTGCGGTCCTCGGGCCTGCGGTACCGCCACGGCTTGTCGCCGAACACGCCCTCGATGAGTTTGGCGGCGGCCGGGTCGTAGGCCTTGAGTTCCTCGCGCGTGTTCACGTGGTTGTGGTCGTGGTCGGGCGGGCGGTTTGTGTCGAACCACGACTGCACGGCCTCGGCCCAATACTCGGCGCGATTGGTCGAGGCGTACTTGCCTTTCCACAGACCCTTGGCTATCGCCTTGCGGTAGGTCTCGTTGAGCCTGCGGTCGAAGGTCTTGTCGATCGTGTTGAGGCCCATGTGATGGATCGTATGGGCGAACTCGTGCACGAGAATGCTCTCCGTGTCGTACGGGTCGCCCGGGTAGTGGAGCAGATTCTCCTCGCCGCAACTCGTGGCCGGCCGCACGGGCGTCGCGCCCAGACCGCGGGCACGCTTGTCCCAGAAGGCGGGCGGATCAAGGTCGCTGTGCTCCGGGACGCCGGTCGTGAACTCGGCCGTCGCCATCACGACCACGCGGACCTTGTTCTTGATGAGGGCGCCGAGGATATCCGGCCGGTCGGCGAGCATCCGGTTCACCAGGTACGCCGCCTCGAGCAGCGCGAAATCGTTGACCTTCTCGGACCCGATGACGGGCACGCCGCCCGCGCTCACGTACTTGGCGTAGAACGGATCGAGGCCGAAGGCTCCGACCACCGCTTTGGGCGGGGGCGTGACCCGTGCGGCGGGCTCCGCCGCCTTCTGCCCCAACTCGGCCGCCATCAGCCCGGCGCAGCAGACCAGGGCCAGTGCCAGCGCGACTCCGTGTCCAGTTCGTATCATGTGACGGTGCTCCTGTTCCCCCCCTGGGATAACCTTCGTCGGACCCCGGCCGCGCGATCAATTCGTGGGGGCGAGACGGCCCGTCGCGCGGCCGAGCGAATCGGATCGGGCGATCTGGCGGCCGTCGGCAAGCACACGCAGACCTTTTCCTTCCCCGTACTTCGTCCCCGTCTTGTCCCACAGGACGGTCAGCACGCGACCGTGGTACAGCACGTTGTCGAGGCAGAACCAGTCCCACGTGCCGTCGGGAACGAGCGGGTTGACTTCAACGGTATCATCGGCCCGCGGCCGCAGGCCCACGAGGCCCGTGATGACCAGGTCGCAGTAGGTAGAGTGATTGTAGTCCTTGCCGCGCTCCTTGCCGCCTTTCCGCGGATCCCAGGCGCCGTTCTTCCACGCCTTGAGCCGCGTCCTGGCGATCCAGTCGCCGGTGTGCGGGTTGAGGTTCTCGCCGATCCACGGGACGATGCGGCCGCCTGCTCGCTTGAGGCGGTGGCTGCGGGTATAGATGCCAAGCGTCTGGAAGTAGTCGGCCTTGCCGACGGCCGTCTGTTCGTAGTTGTTCAACACGTTCGCCAGGGCGGTCAGCGTCACGGACGTGGCGTAGGGCCAACTCGGCCCGTTCCACTGGCACTCGTGCCCCTGGTAAGAGACCTTGAACCCCGGGTGACGCTGCTCGGCGGTGGTCGGGCCGAAGGGCGCGTGGAACCCCTTCGGGTCCATCAACTGTTTCCACGCCACCTCGCAGCCTTTGCCCGGTTCGGGCAGGTTGAAGTACCACGGCGTGTAGCCGTGCAGTTCGCGCACGTCAACGAGTTTCGCGTCCTTGTCTCGCGGCAGGACCTTGAAGAACCCGGCCTCCTTGTCCCATAGTTTCTCCTGGACCAGGCGCCGGATGCGCCCGGCCTTGGCCGCGAACTCCTCCGCCAGGTCGTTGCGGCCGGCGAGGCCGGCGATCTTCGCAATCGCGACCGCGTCGCCGTACAGGTATGAGTTGATGGTGGCGCGTTTGCCGCTGCGGCCGACCGAGACCTCCATGCCGTCGCGGTCGTCCACCTGCCAGAAGAGGCCGTCGGGCTCCAGCCGCTTCTTCTCCCACTCGCGATAGTTGCCGGCGAGGTCGTCGAGCAGGCCCGTGATGAAAGCCTTGTCGGGTCGGACAAGGTGCCGGGCCCAGTAGGCATCGGCCGCCCAGAAACTGTAGCGCCTCGGGCTGCCGCCCTTGCGGAACCAGAACACGGCGTAGTCGTCCAGATACGCGGGGTCGCGCAGCCAGCGGCCCTCATAAAAATGGTGGGCGGCGGGACACGGAATCGTGTTGTGCTTGCCGGACCACGGCACCTTCGGCAGGAACTCCGTGATCACCCAGCCGTCGGGCGTCTTCCTGACGTGCTTGCGATAGGTCCACCAGCGGAAGTAGTAGGTCCGCTCGATGTCCTTGTCGGGACACTCGAAGAGCGGGACGTTCGCCCTGAGGAACGCCAGTGCCTTCGCGTTGGGGATGTTGGCGTAGAGTTCCTCGTCGGCGGCGTTGAACGCCTCAACGTACCGCGCGAGCGCCTGCGTGTCGAGCACGGCCGGCCCGCGCGCCGCCTCGCCGGCGCAGGCGCGGCGCTCGGTCAGAAAGACCGCCGCCAGACAGAGAATCGCAACTCCTGCGGCGCGAGAGTTCCGCATGATCCGCCCACGCTCCTTTCGTCAAGGGACGAGCGGTATTCTCGCCTCTTCGGCCGCAAAGGTCAATCATCGCCCGCGCGGACTGCGCTCTGTCATGCGAGTTTCGCGCGGTGGGGACTCCAGACCCACCGCGCAAAGGGCTAAGTGGCATTGCTGCACTAACGCGGCGCGAAGCACAGCACCTTGCCGTCCTTCGTGGAAAGGTAGAGCCGTCCTGCGGCTGCGGCCATACCGTCCCAGACGGGCGGCGCGGCGAGTTTGCGCTCGGCGAGTTTCTTTCCGTCCGACGCGGAGAAGGCGGCCAGCACGCCGCCCTTGCGACCTTCCCACGCACCGTGTGGGTCCTTGGGGTCCACGATGTCGGGCGACCCGGCCACAAAGAGCGTATCGCCCGCGCGGACCATGGCGGTGATGCGGATGGGGACGCGCTGCTCCCAGACCGCCTTCGGCCCTCGCGCTCCGCCCCGCTTGGCCTTCGCCTGCTTGCCGCCCGCGGCGGGGGCGGCGTCGGCGCTTGCCTTCAGCGAATAGCACGTCAGCCGGTAGTTCGCGGCGCCCGGTTTGAAGACCGTCTCGCGGCTGCGCGAGGGGTAGATCTCCACACCGTAGGCCACGTCTTTACCGAGGACCATGAGGCCGCTTGTCTGGGCCCGGCCGGCCTTCCAGAACGTCCGATTGAACCAACTCGGGTCGAGGTATCCGCCCGTGGTGTAGAGGTGCAACCCGCGTCGGCCGTCGGAGGCCGAGACGTTCATCTGGCGGATGAACACGCTCACGCCGTCGGTGGCGGGGATGTCGTTCAACAGCCCGGTCATCGCGTGGCCGTCGGTCACGGGCGTCATCTTGCCCGTCTTGGGATCGGGGTGGTAGATCGTTTCCTGCTTGGCGACCTTCCCCGTCACGGGGTCGAGGGCGTAGAGGCGGATGCCGCCGTCGAGGTACGACGACCGGCCGGCCGCGAACCAGCACGTGCCGTCCTCGACCAGCACGCTGCCGGGCACGGGCCACGGCGACTCCAACTGGCCGAACGCCATCACGCGCCGCCCCGCGGGCGCGGCGTGGAACCGCCAGACCAGCGCGCCGTCCGAGGCACGCAGGCAGGTGACGCGCCCGTCGGCCGAGCCGAAGATCGCCAGCCCCTTGTGGACGGTGGGCGGGGAGTCCACGCGGGCGCCGGCCGTATAGGTCCAGGCCACGTGGCCGTCGTCGGCGCCGAGCGCGTGCACCGCGTGGGCGTCCACGCCGGCTACGAGCACCTTGCCGTCGGCGACGACCAGGCCGCTCGGCCGGGCGCCGATGTTCGACTGCCATGCGACCTTCAGTTCCGCAGCGACGGTGGATTCGGTCGCTCCGCTCCGCCGGGCGTCGTGCCGGTACGTGGGCCAATCGGCGTCTGAAATCTGAGATCTCAGATCCGACATCCGAGAACCATACGCCGGACCCTTAACAAGGCGCGCGTTGACGGTCGCACGCCCGGCAAGGCGCGGACCGGCTGAGGCGGGGGCCAGGGCGTTGAATCCGATGAGTTTGGCGTCGATGTAACAGGCGCACGGGTGCGGCGCGACGTAGAGCAGACCGTTGCACGGCAGGTTGCCGAGTTGGCATCCGCTGCGGACCCAGTGGTTCTGGTAGTTCTCTCCGGAGGCCAGGTCCACGAACTCCACACCGCGGCGCGACGACATGAGGAACCGCTCCGTAATCCTGTTCCGGTAGCAGCGGTGATGGTGCCCGACGTTGAATATCTCTTTGCTCGGAAGTTCATTGCGGACCTTGCCGGTCCGCAGGTCGAGCGCCTGGATGCGGTAGTTTACCTCGCTCGTGTCCTTGGCCTTGAACCCCTTGCCCCACACGGAACCGAACGGGGTCTTGGCGTTCACGTGGGTCCAAACCCTGTCGTCCACAACGAACACGTCCGGCTGGGTACAGTGGCCCCATCCGCCGTAGGCGTGCTTCCACATCTGCCGCCCGTCCTTGGCGTCGAAGGCGTAGAGCGTGCCGGGCATGGTGTGGTAGGTGTGGTGCGTGTTCGGTTCGGGCTGGGCCAGCAGGACCACGCCGTCGGTGTACACCATCACCGTGAGGAGGTACTCGAACATGCCTGCGAATCCGATTCGCCGCACGGCGCCGGCGGGCAGGGCGGGGCGCTCGATCCGCCAGACGCTCTTGCCCGACGCCGCCTCCAGGCTCTCGATGGCCTCCCGCGTAAGAAGGAAGACCCGGCCGTCGCCGGCCGCCAACTCCAGCCTGCCGAACGGATCCTGCCCCCTGCTGGCGCGGACTCCCACGAACGGGCCCTTCTTCCAGAGCACGCGTCCGCTGGTCGCATCGACCGCGCAAACGTGCTTGCCGGGCGGGGCAGCGGGTGGCTCGCCCCTGCCGGGCGCGACGGCTTCGACCTTCTCGGCCGGGTTGATCGAAACGACCAACCTGCCGTCGCTGACGAGGACCTCATCGGCACGGGCCGTCTCGGCGTAGACGCGCCGCTCCTTGCCGGTCGCCGCGTCGAGGGCCGTCACCGGCGCGGCCGCGCCGAGCGTTACGTAGACGGTGTCGCCCACGGCCGCCAGGCGTTTGCCCACGTATGGCGGCATGGAGAATCGTCCGTTGGTCACTCCTCGGCCTGTGCCGCCAATGCCGCTGAACTCCTTCGAGCCCCAGTGCGGCACGGGGCGCTTCCACAGCAGCACGCCGCTGAAGGCGTCGCGCGCCGTGAGGAACCACTTGTCCGGCACCGTGCCGTCCACGCACGTCAGCGTCTCGTCGCAGATGGCGAACAGCCGACCGCCGGCCGAGACCATCGCGCTGACGCTCGGCGTCCACCCGTGGCTGCGTGCCCAGCGCGGCCCGGCCGTCCACTGAAGATGCCGCGGCGGGCCGACCACGCGGTCGTTGGCCACGGCGTTGCCGCCCGCGTCGTGCAGATGATGCGTCCATTCGTCGATATCGCCCGGCCAGGGCTTGACCGTCCTGGTCCACGTGCCCCCCGTCTTGATGTACGCTACGCCGCGCGGGGCCAGCACCCGCATGACTTCCTCCATCGGAACCTCGCCGAGACTTTCGGAGACGAGCAGGTTGACCAGGTTGTCGGCGTACGGCAGGCGCTTCCCCGTCCACTGCTCGACCGACACTTTGCCGTAGAGGCCGAGCGTGCGAATGTGGTCGCGGGCCGCAGCGACGTTGGCGGCATCGGCGTCCAGACCGTGAACGAGGTAACTGTCGCCGGCGTGCAGTGCGGCCGTCAGTTTCCCGTCGCCGCAGGCGACGTGGACGACCAGGCCGCCCTTGACGCCCGTGGCCGCCAGAATCTCCCGCGCTGGGGGCGGGCCGGCGCCCGCTACGGCTCTTGCGCCGCCCACCGTAGCGCCGATGGCCAACAGGACGGCGAAAGATACCCTTGTCAACATCAACCAAGCGGCATGTTGGGATACTCTATACATCAGTCCGCTCCTTAGGGTTAGCCTGAGAACCGTCGGCATTGTGCGGCGGGTCGGTGTCAGGGGGAAGCCGGCGCGGCAGGCAACTGCCCTTCGACGATGGCCCGCAGCAACTTGAACTCGAACTCGTACACGCTGCGCATCGTCTCGTCCGGCTCGATGTCGCCCGTCACGCCCATGTTGCGGTCGCTGAACCGATGCGAGAACCCGATGACGGTGACCGACCCCTCCCCCCACCGCACGGTGGCCGCCACCGGCTTGCCACCGACGCGAGCCAACGCGCGGCCTCCCGCCACCTCGCAGGCGGCATCCACGTCGATGGCCGGCCAGCCGGACGGGCCCGTCACCTGTCCGGCGAGGTCGGTCCCGTGGTCCACGGCCATCTCGAAAGGCCAGAGCAGGCTGTTGGCGGTTGACTTCGCGTTCTTGGCCGAATCCAGCACCAGCAGATGTCCCCCGTTCTTCACGTAGTCGGCCAGGGCGATCACGTGCTCTCGGGCAGCGTCGCGGGACGGATTGAGGACGACGACCAGGTTCCCCCCGGCCGCGTCCGGACCGTCGGCCCGGCGGGTGAAATAACCCAGCCGAAGGATCCACCGCTCGAAGATCGCGAAACCGTCCTCCCTGCCGGCGATGAACCCGCCCTTCGAGAGAATCACCTCAGAGGCCGTACGGTCGATGGTCACCAGGACGTACGGCCGCACGGCTTCCGGCAGCGGCATCGCCCGGCGGTTGTATTCCCGGATGCCGGCGGCGCAGACGGCGTGGCCCAGCATCCCCGCAACCAGCAGCCACATCCATCCGCCCGACCAGCCGCGCACCAGATACAATCCGAACGCCCCCAGGATGATGCTCACGGCGGCAAGCCACGGGCGCGGATTGCCCAGTGCGTCGCGGTGGTTGGCCCACTCAACCATGCCGAGGATCAGTTCGGCCTTGGCGGGCTCGAACAGGCTGAAGTTCGAGAAGATGGTCGAATCGCCGAAGGCGACGACGCGGCCCTGGCCGTAGCGACTCGCCCACAGTTGGACGAACGCGCCGTACCGCATGTCCGGCCGGTCCTCGGCCCGCGGATAGAAGTTGCTGGCGTGGTAGTCGGCCAGAGCGTTCTTGAGGCCGGCGGCCCGTATGACCGCGCGGCCGGCGCTTGTGCCGGGCGCAATCGAGCACGACACCGAAAAGTCGAGCGGCGGCATGTGCCGGACGATGGGGTGCGGCACGAGCGGCAACTCGTACAACTGGTCGAAGAACCAGTCGATGCCGAACAGGCAATCGTAGCGGAACGCAAAGCCGAACTTCCGGGCCACGCTGTTCAGATGCTCGCCCGTGTGGAAGACGTTCGTGTGCTCGCCCACAAGGAGCAGCCCGCCGCCGCGGCTCACGAAACGGTGGATGGCCTCGATCTCCTCCGGCCCGTAGGCCGACGTCGGCGTCTTGAGCATCAACACGTCGCAATCCCAGAGGGCGGTGTCGCTGATGGGGTCCGTCAGCCGCGACATCTCGTAGAACCGGCCCAGGTAATCGTACATGCAGGCGTAGTTGTACCCGGAGTCGTGCCCGTACCACTGGGTATCCATCGGGCGGGTGGTCGGTTCCCACGTCGAATGGCCTTCCTCGACGAAGACGCGTCCGGCCTTGCGGTCGCCCACCGGGTCCCACAGGACGGCCGCCGCCAGGACGGCAACGGCACAGGCGAATACCACCACGCCGCCGCTGCGCCGCCAGGACGGTTTCGCGCCCACGGCGGGCGGACTCTCCGCTGCGGCGCCCACGCGGGGGCTCACGAACCGCCACGCCAGAAGCACCGGCACCGCCAGCAGCACCAGGTGCACCGGCGTACTCCAGAACTGGTTCATCACTGCAAGCGGCGAATCGTAATCCGTAACCAGCACACGGTGCAGGTAGAGCGCCGCCAGAAGACCGGCCCGGACGGGAAGCCAGATCAGCGTTACGGCCGCCAGAACCGCCGCCCGGCGCCATGGCCGCCGCCTGCCGCCCCACAGGAACAGGTACGCGATACCGCCAATCAGGAAACCGCAGGTCGGCCCGTCCAGAAGCAGTTCCCACGTCGCACCAATCCGATGAACCATCCGCATCGAGTGCAGCGACAGCGCAGACCCGCTGACCGCAGAGTCCTGACCCAGCAAACCCGCCATCACGCCGAGGACGTGCGGCAGAGGCCAGGGCAGGTCGTGCGAGCGGGCGGTGAGCGTCTCGTAGGCATAGAACCCGAGGCCTTGGGCCAGCAGCACAACGCCGGCCACCACCGCCGCGCCGCCGATACGCTTCGGCCACCCCCGTGGAATCGGCAGGGCCGCCAGCGCCAGACCCGCCGCCAGAAGAACCGGGGCCGCCCGATACGGCCACGGCCACACGACGATCGCCGGCAACAGCAGAACGACCGCAGCCGCCGCCTGCCATCGGCCCGGTTTCCGCGGGATCGACCCGACGAGAAGAACCGTTCCCACGGCAACCATGAGGGCCCAGACACGCCAGTCGGCGCCGCGGTAGTACCCCAGGCCGGGCAGCCAGGATGCGGCCAGGATCGCGATGGCCACCCACGTGCGGATCATGGTTTCTCCTCGCCGGCGCCTGCCCCGGTCGCGGGGGCGGGCTTCTCAGGACCCGGCGGCATCCATCGGGGACGGTCGGTCACCAGCGCCAGGAACCACCGCCAGAAATCGGCGTTCTCCCGCATGCCCTCAATCGGCGACCCGTCGGCGCGCTCCAGGTTCTTGTTCATCGCAAACCCGGTGTCGCCGACGACGATGACCCTGCCCTTTCCCCACCCGCGTCCGAGGATGACCGGCACGTTCGCCTGGCCGTAGGCGAACACCTGGACCGGCCCGGCCGACTCGCCGGGAGGCGGGATCAGGCCGGACGGGTCCTCGACCACAGACCAGGCGGCGTGGAACCGGACGTGATGCGCCCGCCCCTCCACGTTCACGTACGGCGACTTGAAATGTCCCAGCGGCACCGGCTCGTGGTCCGGGCCGCGCGGGTCCCCGACCCGAAAACCAAACTCCGCGAGAAGTGGGGCGACCGGACCGCACGCATCGCAGCCCGCCGTGCAGATGAACACCCCGCCGCCGGCCACGAAATCGCGGACGGCTTGGCGCTCGCTCCGCGAAAACGGACGCGACGGCGCGATCGAGACGAGCAGGCCGGCCCGATCGAGCGCCTCGCGCTCGAACTCGCCCAGCGACAGCGCCAGGAACCCGTTTCGCATCAGCGTCAGTTCCAGGCCCATGATGCCGTCGTCGCGCAGCGCCTCCTGGCTGTAGGCCTCCAGGTGCGACGCGTCGATGTAGGCCACGTTGTTCGGCTGCCGCAGCCGCCCGTCGGGCAGCGTGACGTTCTCTCGATACGTGGCGGCCGTACACGCCAGGAGCGAGACCGCGGCGACCGCAGCGACCACGCCGACACGCCACGGCCCCGGCGCCGGGATCAGCGTCAGGGCGGCGACCGCCGCCGCCACCAGGCCCAGCACCATGCGCCACCACGACGGGGCCGAGGACGGATCCACCAGGTACGCCAGCAGCGCCGAGACGAACTTGTAGTCGCCGATGGCAATGCCGTTCGTCAGCGACGAGGTGTCGCCGAAGACGATGACCTTGCCCTTGCCGAGCGACTGCTCGGCGGCCAGGCAGACGTTGCCGAGGCGTTCGCCGGGGTCGTACCGGTCGTTGCCCATCATGGCCCGGTCGCTTCCGCGGTCACCGCCGTCGGACCAGCCCCATCGTCCGAGGATAAGCGGCCGCGCCGGGCGGCGGGCCCGGACCGAGGCCCCGATGACGATGCCAAAACTGTTCCGGTCGTCGCGAGGCCGTGCCGTTATCGGATGCGAGAGCGTCTCGTAACAGTCGAGCCATCCGCCCACCGCCCATTGGGCCGAATCGAACTCGACCCGCATGGCGGTCGGCGCAAGGACGTCGTTGAAGCGCGCGGCGCCGTCCTCTTCAACGGTCGTGTGTTCGCCCAGAACAAGCAGCGACCCGCCGTCGCGGACGAACTTCCAGATGCGGTCGAGTTGCCCGTCTTCCCACGGCTCGTTCGGAAAGATGAGCACAAGAGCGTCGGCGTCGCGCAGGTCATCTTCCGAGAGGTCGGGCGACTTGAGGAACGTGGCGCCGAAACTCTCCACGAGGTCCGACAGCATCCCGTACATGCCGATCGAGAGCCGGCCGTACTCGCCGTGCCGGGGCCTGAGCCAGTTCAGGAAGCCCTTTTCGTAAGCGACTATCCTTTTGCCGGCCAGACTCGCCGGCGCCGGATACAGCGCCGTCGCCATGGAAAGCGCAACCACCGCCAGGACGCCGACGACCAGGAAAACCGGCCGGCCAACCAACGTCCGCACCGTACCGCCCTCCTCAGCGGGGGCGGGCGGCGACCACCGCAGCATCAGCGCCGCCACGGCGACGTGAATCAGACCCGCCAACGCCGGAAGATGCCACGGCAGCAGGCTTCCCACAGCCGCCCAGAACGACCATGCTTCCCGAGACAAGGCAGCCCGCGCCGCGCCGGCCGCCTCACCGGCCTGGTCGGCAGGAATGGCATCGATCAACTGCGCCGCGCGAGCGATAACGAGCAGATAGACCAGGTGCCCGGCCAGGATTCCCGCGGCCGCAGCGATACCGCGCCACAGGCGAGGCCGCGGCGATGCGGCCAGCCACAGGCCGAACAGGGCGGCCATCAGGACAAGGAAATCCAGCCCGGCGAACGACGAGCCGACCGACAGCGGCCGGCCGGCAATCGCCCCCGCCGCGCGGCCGAGTCCAACGCTTGCGGCGTCGGCCACCGCCCACAAAACCGGAACCGACATCACCACCATCCGGTACAGGCCGAAGACCGCCACCGCCTTGGCCGCCACGAGCACAACCTTGCGGTCCGCACCCGACCGGCCGGCCGCCAGGCCCGCCAGCACCACCGCCACGGCCATCACGCCCGCGGTCGGCGCCGACGAGGCGTTCAGCACCAGCCCCACCAGCACGGCGAGCACAATCCCTGCCGCCCGAACCCGCGTCTGCTTCCGGGGCCAACACGAGACGACGGCCGCACCCATCGCCAGCATCACCAGCCCATGGCGGAGCGAGTGATGCAGCAACCCGACGGCGCCGGCGGCGATCCAGGCGGCGGCCAGACCGCAGACGGCGGCGACAACCACGCCGACAGGGACCTCGTTTGAGTTATCGTCCGCAGGGGGATCGCCGCGCGCTTCGAAGACTGGCTCGCTCATGGCCGGATGGGTTCCCTTTGCCGCAAAGAGCGTACCACGGCGTGGTCATACTGACAAGGGGCGGCCACCATCGTGACCGCCCCTGAACTGTCGGATTCGCGCCAATCGGCTGGCGTCGCCTGACGCCGGGCATCGGATCCCGGCACTTACCTCCTGTGCGCCCGTCAGATGTTGGGCGTCGGGCACTGCACGTCCACCGCCGGACACTTGGTCAGGACGGGCGGACAGCGTGTCTGCTCCAGCGGACACCTGGTCGACGTCTTCGGGCACCGCGTATCAACCGGCGGACACATCGTTTCGACCGGGCACGTGGTTTCGATGCCCGGCGCGCAGGCCGTCGGTTGCGGCGGACATATCGTTGCGACCGGGCACACGGTTTCCGCCGGCCCCACGCAGGCCGTCGGTTGCAGTGGGCACACCGTCACGTTGGACCCGAGCGGGCACATCGTATCGACCGGCGGACACCGGCTAAGGAGCGGCGGGCACTCCGTCTGGACCACCGGACACCGCGTCGGCACGGGCGGACACCGCGTGTACCCCGACGGGCACTCCGTCTGGACCGGGCGGCAATTCGTCGGCAGCGCCGGGCACTCCGTCTCATTCACCGGACACTGGGTCTCGATCACTTGGCACTTCGTCGGCCGCGGCGGACACGTCGTCAGCACACCCGGACACTCCGTCTCCACCGCCGGGCACCACGTCTCGACGGGGCGACATTCCGTCGGCCGGGGCGGACACTCCGTCTCGACCGCCGGGCACCGCGTCTCGACGGGCCGACACTCCGTCAGCACGGCCGGACACTCCGTC
>CAYVAM010000005.1:51873-53210 GCA_964449275.1 uncultured Anaerolineales bacterium | reverse complement strand
CATCCACGGCTGGTGCACCGTCCAGTCGAGGAACGTGTGGGGGTTGCCGAGTTCCACGCTCCCCGCCTTCTCGGGGTTGAAATCGTGCCCCTGGAGCCATCCCCTGGACGGGTGGTAGCACATGCACGCGACCCTCTTGTTCTCCTCAACCCAGATACGGACCTGGCGGAGGTGCTCGACGGCACGCTCCGGCACAACCCGCGTGATGTTATAGAACTGGGTGCGCAACTGGCGGAGCGTCCGCTCCCATAGGTCCTTCTTCGCAAGCAGTTTCTTGTGGACCAGGACGGGCCATCCTTCGATTCGCTGGACCTCGAAGGCCGACGTGGGCTCGTAGGCCGGCTTGGCCGCCTTCTCGGGCCGCGTCTCTGCTGCCTTCGGCTTCGACGGCGCGGCGCCGGCGGGTGCCGTGTGCGCGAGCGCTGCGGTCAGGGCGATGCATGCTGCAACGGCGAGAAACGTTTTCATTCAAGACTCTCCTGTTCGGTGCATGTCGGCGTAGCCGCTCCACCCGTCAGAGGTCGCGGGTCATGTAGGTTATCAAAAACGGCACGCCTTCAAAGTGTTTCTTCTCGGTGACCGCAAAGCCTCGGCGCCGGTACCATCCTTCGAGGTCGGCGTCGGCGGTGAGGAGCCCCAGTGTCATGCGGCGTGCGCCGAGGCGGCGGCCCTCGGCCAACACGTGAGCGACGAGCGCTCCCCCCCGGCCCTTGCCGCGATGCGCCGGCAGCACGGCCAGGTGCCGCACGTGGACGGCGTCCGCCTCGCGCGGCTCCATGCCGACGCAGCCAATCGGCTCGCCCGACGCGCGGAGAAGGAAGTAGCGGGTGCCGCTGTCGATCTTCTCGACGATCCGGTCCGCCGTGATGTTCGAGGCGTAATGCGGCCAGTTGTCGGGCGTGATGCCGAACCGCTCGGCCTGGGCGGCGAACGCTGCGTGGAGCAGCCGCACCAGCAGCGGTGCGTCGCGGCGCCCGGCCTCTCGGATGTGGTCCGCCATCAAGGGCCTCCTCGGGGAACGCCACCGGGAGATTCCGCTCCCGGCTCGAAGGCCGAGGTCGCGTCCCTTCGCATTAGCAACACGGGGCAGCCGTGCTCGGCTAAGTGCTTGTGTAACAACTACTTAGCGACGATGTTGACGAGCCGGCCGGGGACGACGATCACCTTCTCGATCTCGGCGCCTGCGAGAACCTCTTTCGTGCGGTCGAGGGCCAGGGCCGCTTCGCGGACTTCCGTCTCGGAGGCACCGGCGGGCACCGTCACGTGGGCACGCAACCGGCCGTTGACCTGGATGGCGATCTCGACTTCCTCCTCGGCGCACGCCGCTTCGTCATACT